>CANFJH010000001.1 GCA_947447395.1 Microbacteriaceae bacterium
TGCGCATTCACCTCGGCATCTATGGCAAATGGCGTTTCGTCAAACTCCAAGACGGAGATCTACCTGAAGTTCAAGGCCAGGTCAGAGCCCGCTTCTTTACCAAAACAGATATGGCCGACCTCCGCGGACCAACCATTTGCGAGCTCATCGAAACGCATGAACTAACCAAGCTAATGCAAAGACTCGGACCAGACCCGCTAAACCCAGACGACGGAACCGAGTTCAAACGGTTCCAACAAAACATCGGCACATCAAAGACGGCTATCGGCCTACTACTCATGAACCAGGACGTAGTTGCCGGCATCGGAAATGTCTACCGCGCCGAAATCCTTTACCGCGCGAAGATCAACCCGCACACCCCAGGCAACCAGCTCACGCCGCAGCAAATCAAGGAACTTTGGAAAGACTCGGTCCACCTACTCGCACTGGGCGTTATTCACGGAGTCATGCTTACCCGCGATGGTTTCCTCGATGAAGACCCTGGCAAGCCAGAACGTCATCATGTCTACAAGCGCAACGGCGAACCATGCCGCAAATGCGGAATTCACATTGTTTTGGAAGTGATGGCTGGGCGAAAGCTTTATTTCTGCCCTAAATGCCAGAAGTAATTGGAGCGGGTGACGAGAATCGAACTCGCACCATCAGTTTGGAAGACTGAGGCTCTACCATTGAGCTACACCCGCAAGGGATTTCTTTCAAAATCTCGCTTACCGAACTATCTTATGCGATAGAGTTACTTGAGTTGTTTTGTTTTGAGAAATTCGAAGCTGCAACGGGATGTGGCGCAATTTGGTAGCGCACCTGTTTTGGGAACAGGGGGCTGCAGGTTCAAATCCTGTCATCCCGACCAGTTGATTGTGGTCGTTTATTTACTGGCCTAAGGCCAAACCTACGGAGAAACCTGTGAAGACATCTGTCGAGCGTATTAACCCAACACGTGTGAAGCTAACCATCGAAGCTAACCCAACGGATCTTCGTCCTAGCATCGACCACGCTTACGAGCACATTGCCGAGGGTGTAAACATCCCAGGTTTCCGTAAGGGTAAGGTTCCTGCCGCAATCATTGACAAGCGCATTGGTCGCGCAGCAGTTCTTTCTCACGCCATCAACGATGGTTTGAACCCACTTTTCCAGGAAGCAATGGTTGCTGAGAAGCTTCGCCCGCTATCTGGTCCTGAGGTTGAGGTTGTCTCGACTCCAGATGAGAAGACTTTCGAGGGTGACCTCGTTTTCACCATGGAAGTTGAAGTTCGCCCAGAGATTAAGCTTCCAAAGCTTGACGGAATCAAGCTTGAAGTTGCCGAAGTAAAGGTTGCACCGATTGAGGTTGACCAGGAACTAGACAAGCTTCGTTCACGTTTTGGAACTCTAAAGACTGTGGAGCGCCCTGCCCAGAAGGGTGACTTCGTTTCGATTGACCTCACCGCTTCGATTAATGGCAAAGAAGTTGACTCGGCTTCGAACATTTCTTATGAAATTGGTTCTGGAAACTTGGTTGACGGAATTGACGAGGCTCTAGACACTCTTACCGCTGGTGAAAGCACCACCTTCAAGTCGAAGCTTGTTGGCGGCGACTCTGCTGGCCAGGAATCCGAAATCTCGGTTAAGTTGCTTGCAGTCAAGGACCGCGAACTTCCTGAGGCAAACGATGACTTTGCCAAGCTTTACAGCGAATTCGACACCATTGCAGAGCTCAAGAAGGGTCTTGAAGCTCAGGTTGCTGTTGGCAAGAGCTATGAGCAGGGTGTTGAAGCTCGCACCAAGCTAACCGACCAGTTACTTGAACTTGTTAAGGTTCCAGTTTCGGAAAAGCTAATCGAGCAGGAAGTTCACCGCCACCTAGAAGGCGAAGGCCGTCTTGAAGATGCAACTCACCGCAAGGAAGTTACTGCCGACTCGACTCGTGAATTCCAGCTTCAGATGATCCTTGACGAAGTTGCTGAGACTGAGAACGTTCAGCCTTCTGAGCAGGAAATTCTTGAGTACCTTTCGCAGTCTGCTCAGCAGTACGGAATGGACCTAAACGAGTTCATTAAGATCATTGACCAGAACAACCAGATTCCGTCGTTTGTTTCTGAAGTAGCTCGTCGTAAGGCTCTTGCAGTTGTGCTTTCAAAGGCAGTTGTTTCAGACAAGAAGGGTAACGCTGTTGACCTAACCGCCTTCATCGGCGCTGCAGCTCAGGGCTCTGACTCACACGAGGGTCACGACCACGACTAATACGTTTTACCGCAATGACCCGGGTCTTTTGACTCGGGTTTTTGCCTTAAGCGAACACGCGCCTGTTTTGTCTGGGTCAGCGGTTATCGTTTACTAGCAACAGGAAGAAGGAGTTTGGCTATGGCTGACGCAGGATTTGAACGTAATAGCGCGTTCGAACGTTTATTGAAGGATCGCATTGTCTGGTTAGGCAGTGAAGTCCGCGACGACATGGCAAACGAAATTTGTGCCAAGATTCTGCTGCTTGCAGCCGAAGACTCAACCAAGGACATCTTCCTTTACATCAACTCGCCTGGTGGTTCGATTACCGCAGGTATGGCGATCTACGACACCATGCAGTACGTGCCAAACGACATCGTCACCGTTGGTATTGGAATGTGTGCTTCCATGGGTCAGTTCTTGCTTTCTTCGGGAACCAAGGGCAAGCGTTACGCAACCCCTAACACTCGCGTGCTTTTGCACCAGCCTTCAGGTGGTTTCGGTGGCACTGCCGATGACATTCAGACTCAGGCAGAACTAATTCTTTCGATGAAGAAGCAACTTGCTTCGATCACAGCCGACCAGACTGGTAAGACCGTTGAGCAGGTTATGAAAGACGGCGACCGCGACCGTTGGTTCACCGCAACCGAAGCCTTGGAATACGGTTTCATTGACCACATTCAGAAGCACGCCGAGGGTTCCACCGGCGTAGGAACCAAGTAGAGGTAAACGCATGAATTCAGAGTTTCTAAACCCGCAGGGTCGCTACATTCTGCCGTCGTTCACCGAGCGCACCAGCTATGGTTACCGCGAACAGAATCCATACAACAAGTTGTTCGAAGACCGCATTATTTTTCTTGGTGTTCAGGTAGACGATGCATCTGCCGATGACATCATGGCTCAGCTTCTGGTCTTGGAGTCTCAGGACCCTGACCGCGACATCACCATGTACATCAACTCACCTGGTGGTTCGTTCACCGCGATGACCGCGATTTACGACACCATGCAGTACATTCGTCCGCAGATTCAGACCGTTGTTTTGGGTCAGGCTGCATCAGCTGCTGCGGTTCTGTTGGCTGCTGGAGCACCTGGAAAGCGTTTGGCGCTGCCAAACTCACGTGTTTTGATTCACCAGCCATCGGCAGGGGAGTCAGGCCGTGGTCAGGCATCTGACATTGAGATTCAGGCTAAAGAGATCATGCGCCTTCGCGAGTGGTTGGAAGAGACACTTTCAAAGCACTCGAAGCGCTCGGTTTCTGAGGTCAAGCACGACCTTGACCGTGACAAGATTCTGATTGCATCTGAGGCTTTGGAATACGGTCTGATTGACCAGGTTCTAACTAGCCGTAAGAACCAGTAATTTCTTAGGCAAAACGGGCGAGCGTTGTTCGCCCGTTTTGTCGTATCTGGCATATATAGTTATGAAATGAGTAAGTTGTCAGAGTCGGGTGAAATCCTGAAGTGTTCTTTCTGCGGAAAGAGCCAGAAGCAGGTTCGCAAGTTAATCGCCGGTGGTGGCGTATTCATCTGTGACGAGTGTGTTGAGCTTTGCAACGAAATCATTGAAGAAGAACTTGGTCAGGGTATTTCCGCCGGGTTGGAAGACATTGAACTTCCTAAGCCTCGCGAAATCAAATCTTTCCTAGACGAATACGTTATCGGTCAAGACCAGGCAAAGAAGGCCTTGGCGGTTGCCGTTTATAACCATTACAAGCGCCTTCGCTCCCGTGGAACTTTAACCACCGCGGGTAAGTCTCACGACGATATCGAGATTGCTAAGTCAAACATTTTGATGGTCGGGCCGACCGGTTGTGGAAAAACTTACCTGGCTCAGTCGCTTGCAAAACGCCTGAACGTTCCTTTTGCTGTGGCAGACGCAACTGCACTTACCGAAGCCGGTTACGTGGGTGAAGATGTTGAAAACATTCTCTTGAAGTTGCTTCAGGCGGCCGATGGCGATGTGAAGCGTGCCGAAACCGGAATTATTTACATCGACGAGATCGACAAAATCTCTCGCAAGTCTGAAAATGCTTCGATTACCCGCGATGTCTCTGGCGAAGGTGTTCAGCAGGCACTGCTAAAGATTCTCGAAGGAACCGTTGCCTCAATTCCTCCTCAGGGCGGCCGTAAGCACCCTCAGCAGGAGTTCATTCAACTAGACACCACAAACGTCCTGTTCATTGTTGCTGGCGCCTTCGCGGGCCTTGAAGAGATCATTGCTTCACGTGCTGGCAAGAAGGGCATTGGTTTTGGTTCACCTATTGCCAACAAGGCCGAGACTAAAGACATCTTTGCCGATGTTCAGCCAGAAGACCTGCGCAAGTTTGGTTTAATTCCAGAATTCATCGGCCGATTGCCAGTAATCGCAAACGTAACCGAACTTGATAAGTCGGCGCTGCTAGAGATCTTGACCAAGCCGAAAAATGCTTTGACCAAGCAATACCAGCGCATGTTTGAACTAGATGGTTTTGAACTTGAATTCGAAAAGCCCGCTCTGGAGGCAATTGCCGATCTAGCTCTTGAACGTTCAACCGGTGCTCGCGGGCTTAGAGCCATCATGGAGGAAATCCTAGGGCCCGTGATGTATGAACTTCCTGGAAGTGCAGTTCAAGGTCGAGTCAAAATTACCGCCGAAGTCGTTACCAATAAGGTTGCTCCAAAGGTTGCTCCTTTCCGTGCACAGGAGAAGTCGGCTTAAATTGTCTATCAAGGCACCCATTCTGGCTGGTTGCGTTTCCGCTATCACTGGCGTAGCTGCTTCCACGGGTGTAGTGCTGGCAGCCATGAAGGGTCTCGGCGCTTCGAACGGTCAAATTCTTTCTATTATTTTTGTGGCCACATTTGGTTACGGTCTGCTTTCAATCGTGCTTTCGCTTCTTTACAAAATGCCCTTGTCGATCGTCTGGTCAACTCCTGGGGCGGCAATGCTCGTTGCTGCCGGCACGCTCAAGCTTGGTTTTCCAGTAGCTGTTGGTTCATTTATTATTTCGGGTGTTTTGCTTACTCTTACCGGCCTTTGGCCTGCACTTGGGCGCCTAGTTTCAGCGATTCCTAAGCCGATTGCCTCGGCAATGCTCGCAGGGGTCATCTTTAGTTTTTGTATCAGCCCATTCAAGGTGATTTCTACAAATCCTTGGGTCGTTTTGCCTGCACTTTTGGTTTGGTTGGTGCTTTACCGTTTTGCCACAATTTGGGCGGCGCCAGCGGCAATCGCGGTCATGGGTGTTGTGATCGCTTTCACGGTGCCAATTCCGTCGGCGGCTTTTTCGATCATCCCGCACATTGAATTCACCATGCCTCAGTTCACCCTTACCGGCTTGGTTTCCATTGCAATTCCGCTGTACTTGGTAACCATGGCTTCGCAGAACATTCCCGGCATTGCCATCATGAAAACCTATGACTTTGAAGTGCCTTTCAAGCCGGTTATGGTGACTACCGGTCTTGCATCCATTTTCTCGGCGCCAATCGGTGGTTTCGCATTCAACCTGGCCGCTATAACAGCTGCAATCAATGCGAATGAGCACGCTCATCCTGAGCATAAGAAACGCTACCTAGCATCTGTTTATGGCGGAGTGATCTATTTGGCGCTGGCGCTTCTTGCCGTTCCATTCATTTCGTTCGTGCTGAACGTTCCGCATGAGTTGATTTTGGCCATGGCCGGCATTGCTCTCTTTGCAACAATCACTTCGGCAATGACTTCTGCCACCGAAGACGCAGGGCTACGTTTGCCAGCAATAATTACATTCCTGGTAGGCGCATCGGGTTTTGCGGTAGCTGGGATTGGCGCTGCCTTTTGGGCTTTGCTAAGCGGTGTTGTGGTCTGGCAGGTTTTGAAGAAACGCTCTTAGGCTTCTTCTACTTCGGCGAGAACTACGTTTTCAACGGAGAACTCTTCTCCCTCTTCAAAAGCAAGATCTGCAATCTTTCCAACCGCCTTGAAGTCTGCTTCAAGTAATCGCAATGTCGTCAAGACAGTTGCGGGGGAGACCAGGGTAGCCGATTCCACGGCTGCCTTCATAGAAACCTTCGCATCTGACTTAGCTTTGCGTAGGCCGAATAGCGCCTCTTTCGCAAGTTCAAGAACAGTAAGGTTACCCGCATCTAGACCATCGGTTAGTTCGTCAGGCTTCGGCCAAGTTGCTCGGTGAATTGAACCGGCATCGGTCTGCCACCAACTCCACACCTCGTCTGTTGCGAACGGTAGGAATGGCGCGAATAGTCGAAGCATCGTGTGAAGCGCCTTGCGAAGAGCCACAGCGGCTGATGCCTGTTCGGCCGGTGAGTATTCGCCCTGACCGTAAGCGCGTTCCTTTACTAACTCAAGGTAGTTGTCGGTGAAGTTCCAAAAGAAACTTTCGGCAACCTCCAGCGCCTTGGTGTGGTCGTAGTTTTCGAAAGCGGTCGTTGCATCTCGAACCACTTCGGCAAGGTTTAGAAGTAGCGACTGGTCTACGGCTTCGGTTACTTCGGTAATGCCATCGGCAGGTTCGAAGCTGAGAACGAACTTACTGGCATTCAGAAGTTTGATGGCAAGGCGGCGACCAATCTTCATCTGACCTTCGTCGAAGGCAGCGTCGGTGCCGAGTCTCGCCGATGCAGCCCAGTAGCGAACTGCGTCTGCGCCGTGGTTGTCGATTGGTTCAGCAGGAACAACAACATTGCCCTTTGACTTAGACATCTTCTTGCGGTCTGGGTCAAGGATCCAGCCCGAGATTGCGGCGTTACTCCACGGAAGCTGACCGCTTTCTTGTTCGCTGCGGAGCAGGGTCGAGAACAACCAGGTGCGAATAATGTCTTGGCCCTGAGGTCGCAGATTGAATGGGAAAACCTTGGCGTACTTTTCAGGGTCAGAAATCCAGCCGCCGGCAAGTTGCGGAGTAAGCGAGCTGGTTGCCCAGGTGTCCATTATGTCCACTTCGCCAACGAATCCGTTTGGCTGGCTCCGTTGTGACTCGTTGTAGCCAGCAGGAACATCGGTCGATGGGTCAACCGGAAGTAGTTCGTGACTTGGAGTTAGAACCTTGTCGAAGTCTGGGTTACCGTCTTGATCCAGGGCATACCAAACCGGGATTGGAACACCGAAGAAACGCTGGCGAGAGATCAGCCAGTCGCCGGTTAGGCCGTTGACCCAGTTTTCGTAGCGAACACGCATGAAGTCTGGGTGGAAAGCAAGGTCCTTGCCTTTACTGACTAGTTCGTTTCTTAGTGCTTCGTCTCGGCCACCGTTTCGGATGTACCACTGGCGAGTAGAAACGATTTCAAGAGGCTTGTCACCCTTTTCAAAGAACTTGACCGGGTGGGTAATCGGTTTGGCTTCGCCAACCATATCGCCAGATTCTTGTAGCAGTTCAACCATGCGCTGTTTTGCCGAGAATGTGGTTTTACCAGCGATTTCGGCAAAGATTTCCCTACCCTTTTCGCTGACGATTGCTTCCGGAGCTTCGGTGATGATTCGACCATCCCAGCCGAGAATTGCGCGGTTTGGTAGGTCCAGTTCACGCCACCAGATAACGTCGGTGACGTCTCCAAAAGTACAAATCATGGCTATGCCAGAACCCTTTTCCTGGCTAGCCAAGCGGTGAGCTACAACCGGAACTTCAACGCCGAATAGTGGCGTGGTGACTGTCTTGCCGAATAGTGGCTGGTAGCGCTCATCATCTGGATGAGCAACCAGCGCAACACAGGCGGCAAGAAGTTCTGGGCGAGTGGTTTCGATGTAAATTTTGCCGTCTGGTCCATCAAAACCAATGCGGTGGTAAGCGCCAGGCTGATCGCGATCTTCAAGTTCTGCTTGGGCAACCGCTGTGCGGAAGGTGACGTCCCAGAGAGTTGGAGCCATTGACTGGTAGGCCTCGCCACGCTCCAAGTTATTCAGAAATGCCTTCTGGCTAACTGCCTGAGCGTCCGGGGAGATGGTCTGGTAGGTCTGTGACCAGTCGACCGAGAGGCCAAGCCTGCGCCAGAGAGCTTCAAACTGCTTCTCATCTTCTGTGGTCAGCTTTTCGCAAAGTTCAATAAAGTTTCGGCGGCTTATTGGAATCTGGTCGGCAGCCTTCGAAGACTTGTTGTCGCCACCCTCGAATGGGGGAACGAAGTTGGCGTCGTAAGGAAGGCTTGGGTCGCAGCGTACTCCGAAGAAGTTTTGAACGCGACGCTCGGTTGGCAGACCGTTGTCGTCCCAGCCCATTGGGTAGTAAACCTCTTTTCCTAGCATGCGCTGGAAGCGAGCAACCACGTCGGTGTGGGTGTAGCTGAAAACGTGCCCCACGTGAAGCGAACCCGAGACGGTAGGTGGCGGGGTGTCAATCGAGTAAATATTTGCGCGTTCTGCTGTTCGATCGAATGAGTAAACGCAGTTTTCATCCCACTTTTGCGCCCACTTGGTCTCGAGACCTTCCACGCTCACCTTTTCTGGTGCGGTGGCAGGCATGAGGAAGGCGGAAGCAGATTGCTGATAAGTCACGTGGGAGTCTCCAAAACTAGCGTTCTAATAAGGTTAACATTGACTTAGAAAACCTTTTGTAAGCCAGAAAGCATCAAATGTACCCAAAGAGCCAAAACTCTGCCACGCCCGGTGTTAATCCGTCTCCGAGTTTCCCAGAGGTTGAGCAGGGAATTCTGGCTTTTTGGAAGGGTGACGATACTTTCCAGTCGTCGATCGATCAGCGTTCAACCGACAACGAGTTTGTTTTCTATGACGGCCCTCCGTTTGCAAACGGACTTCCTCACTACGGTCACCTGCTTACCGGCTACGCAAAAGATATGGTTCCTCGCTATAAGACCATGAAGGGTTTCCGGGTCGAGCGTCGTTTTGGTTGGGATACTCACGGTCTTCCAGCCGAAGTAGAGGCTGAACGTCAGCTTGGAATCTCGGGTCGCCTAGAGATCGAAAAGTTTGGAATCCAAAAGTTCAACGACACCTGTAAGTCGTCGGTGCTTCGTTACACCGAGGAATGGCGTGAATACATCACTCGACAGGCAAGATGGGTTGACTTCGATAACGACTACAAGACCTTAGACAAGGACTACACCGAGAGTGTGCTCTGGGCTTTTAAAGAACTTCACAAGAAGGGCCTGATCTACGAAGGTTTCAAGGTCTTGGCTTATTGCTGGCGCTGTGAAACTCCTCTTTCGAACCACGAACTGCGCATGGACGATGAGGTTTACAAAAACCGCCAGGACCAGACCGTCACTGTTACTTTCCCAGTACTTGAGGGAGAACGATTCGCAGGAGTAAAGCTACTAGCCTGGACCACCACCCCGTGGACACTTCCAACTAACTTCGCTCTAGCGGTTGGCCCGAACATTGAATACGCGGTGGTAAACGGTTACCTACTTTCGAAGAACTTAATCGGTGCGCACTTCAAGGAACTCGGTTTTGAGTCGGCTGAAGACGCACTGTCCGCGGTAACAGAGACTGTACTAGGTTCTGAACTCGGCGGAATTCGCTACCAACGACTTTTTGACTACTACTCAGACATTGAAAAGTTTGGTACCGAAAATGCTTGGCAGATCTTGGTCGACGACTACGTTGGCGACGGCGACGGAACAGGAATTGTTCACCAGGCTCCTGCCTACGGTGAAGATGACCAGCGCGTTTGTGAAGCTGCGGGCATCCCTGTTCTTATTTCGGTAAATGAACGAGGCGAGTTTGTTTCACTGATTTCAGATTTCGCCGGCCAGCATGCTTTTGATGCCAACAAGGACATCATCACTTGGTTGAAGGAGCATGGCCGCCTATTTAAGCAGGCGTCATACGATCACCCATACCCACATTGCTACCGCTGCAAGAACCCTCTTATCTACAAGGCGGTATCGTCTTGGTTCGTTGAGACCACCAAGGTTCGCGACCGCATGTTGGAGCTGAACCAGGAGATCGACTGGACTCCTGATCACACCAAGGACGGCTCGTTCGGCAAGTGGCTCGAGAACGTGCGTGACTGGGCTATTAGCCGAAACCGTTTCTGGGGTGCACCAATTCCGGTTTGGAAGTCTGACGACCCTGCCTACCCACGCGTGGACGTTTACGGTTCGCTTGACGAGCTTGAGGCTGACTTCGGCGTTCGTCCTAGTGACTTTCACCGACCAATCATCGACGACTTAACTCGACCTAACCCCGATGACCCAACTGGAAAATCGACTATGCGTCGCGTTCCAGAAGTTTTGGACTGCTGGTTTGAATCGGGTTCGATGCCTTTTGCGCAAGTTCATTACCCTTTTGAGAACCAGGAATGGTTCGAAAGCCACAACCCAGGTGATTACATCGTGGAGTACGTTGGCCAGACTCGCGGTTGGTTCTACACCTTGCATGTTTTGGCCACGGCACTGTTTGACCGACCTGCATTCAAGACCGCCATTAGCCACGGAATCATTTTGGGTAACGATGGCCAGAAGATGTCCAAGTCACTTCGCAACTACCCGGATGTGAATGAGGTGTTCGACCGCGACGGCGCAGATGCCATGCGTTGGTTCTTGCTATCGAGCCCAATCTTGCGCGGTGGAAACCTGATTGTCACCGAACAGGGTATTCGCGAGGGTGTCAGGCAGCTACTGCTGCCACTCTGGAATTCCTATTACTTCTTCAGTCTTTACGCGAATGCGGCAAACTATGAGGCTAAGTTCTCTACCGATTCCACGGACGTACTCGATCGCTATTTGTTGGCAAAGACTCACGATCTGATCGTTAACGTTGAAAAGGCCATGGACCGTTACGACTCGTACGTTGCTACCAACCTGCTTCGCGACTTTGCCGATGTGCTCACCAACTGGTACGTTCGTCGTTCGCGTGACCGCTTCTGGGAAGGGTCTCCGGAAGGATTCGACACTCTTTACACCGTTTTGGAAACCCTTTGTCGTGTTGCAGCGCCGCTGCTTCCAATGGTTACCGAAGAAGTTTGGAAGGGTCTAACCAATGGCCGCTCGGTTCACCTAACCGACTGGCCTAACGCAAAGAACTTCCCGGCCAACGACAAGTTGGTATCAGCCATGGACCAAATCCGCTCTGCGTCGTCTGTTTCAAACGCGCTTCGCAAGGCTGCTTCTCTTCGCAACCGCTTGCCTCTTGCCAAGTTGACCGTGGTTACTAATGATTCGGCAGACCTTGAGCAGTTCACCTCGCTACTTGCGGATGAACTAAACGTGAAAGCGATAGAACTCGTTGAACTAGACGAAACCTCTGGTGAGCTTTTTGGTGTGGTTAAGCAGCTAACCGTAAATTCTCGTGTTGCCGGCCCCCGTTTAGGCGCAGGAGTTCAGCACGTAATTCGCGGCGCCAAATCGGGCGCTTGGTCTCTTGTTGACGGCAAGGTTGTTGTCGATGGAGTCGAGCTTCTCGAAGAGGAATACGAGTTGGCACTAGTTGCTGATTTGTCTTCTGGCGACAGCAAGAACCTCATCGGGATCTTGCCTTCTGGAGGCTTTGTGATTCTTGATGGTGATGTCACGGCTGAACTTGAGGTTGAAGGTGCTGCCCGAGACCTAATTCGTGCGATTCAACAAACTCGTAAGGATTCTGGTTTGGATGTTAGCGACCGAATCAAGCTAACGATTTCGGGAGACGAAGCCACGCTTGGAGCAATTTCCGCACACAAAGAACTAATTAAGTCTGAAACTCTGACCCTGGAGCTAGTGACCAATTCAATGCAGGGAGATGTTCAGATTTCGGTGGAAAAACTTTGATTAAAAACGTCAAGGACCTAGAAAAAGCCTTACTTGCCCGAATGCCGGAGCACGAGCTTCGTCCGCGTCTTGAGCCAACTGCAAGGGCTGCTGCTTTACTGGGCGACCCGCAGAAGCTTTACCGAATTATTCACGTGACCGGCACCAATGGCAAGACTTCAACTACCCGAATGATCGAGCGTTTACTGAGGGAGCATTCGCTTCGTACCGGTCGATTCACAAGCCCACACCTGACCAAATTAAACGAGCGAATTGCAATCGACGGCGAGTCGGTAAGCGATGAAGTTTTGGTTGAAATTTGGAATGACATCGAACCAATTCTGAAATTGGTAGATGCAGAACTTGATGCCGAGGGGGAGCAGGCTCTCACATACTTCGAGGCTCTGACACTCCTTGCCTTTGCTATCTTCGCGGACGCCCCAGTAGATGTTTTAGTTCTAGAAGTAGGAATGGGCGGCGAGTGGGATTCCACCAACGTCGCCGATGGCGATGTTGCGGTTTTCACTCCAATTGCGCTTGATCATGTTGATCGGCTCGGGCACACCATTTCAGAAATCGCTAAAACTAAGGCTGGAATCATTAAGTCTGGTGCCGTTGTGGTTTCTGCAAAACAGCCTCCCGAGGCCATGATGCAGTTGCAATCGAAGACCAAAGAAATCGCCGAACGTTTGGTCTCTTACGGTAACGATTTCGAAGCTACGAATGTGGTTTCGGAACTAAAGGGTCAACGCTTTGAGCTTCGAACTTTGGCGGGGGAGTATAAAGACCTGTTCATGCCACTTTATGGCGAACACCAGGCTGAGAACGCCGCTCTTGCAGTTGCAGCAGTCGAGGCATTCTTAGGGAACGGCGAACGTCGAATCTTGGACGACATCGTGCGCGTATCGTTCTCAGATATCGTTTCGCCGGGGCGTCTTCAGGTGGTTAGCCGCGAGCCTCTGACAATCGTCGATGGCGCGCACAACCCTCATGGTGCTCGCTCGCTGGTGAAGGCTCTTGCGAACAGTTTCAATTCGCCTCGTACAGTCGGTGTAGTTGGCATTTTGAACGGTAAAAACGTCGACGAAATGTTGGAAACTCTGGCCGGCAGTTTCGAAAAGGTCATCATCACTGCTTCGCATTCGGAGCGCTCGGTCGAAAAGAATGAGCTTGCCGTCCTGGCTGCGAAATTCTGGGGTGACGAAGCGATTTCAATTTCCTCAAGTGTGTCAAGGGCAATACAGGAAGCACGTGAACTGGTGGTTTCAGCCGGGCTTGAAGCGATAGTTATTACCGGTTCGCTCAGCGTGGTTGGCGAAGCGTTGGTAATGGTGCAGGAGGAAAACAATGAAGACTAAATCGCTAAAACGTAGTCTCGGTTCCATGGCATTGGCCTTCGAATCATTTGTTGTTTTCTTTTCCATGTTGGCAGCCTTCGGACTTCGACTTGCCGATGGAATCACGGTTTGGTCGATCGGTCTATCGATCTCGATACTCATGATCTTGTTACCTGGCATCCACGGTAAAAAAGGAACCTATGCAATTGGTTGGACGCTACAGGTGATCGTGCTCGGAATCTCAATATTCACTATCTTCTATAGCCCTCTGGGTTACGGCTATCTGGTTCTTTCAATAATTTTTATTGGCGTATGGGCTTGGGCAATGATTGCCGGGAGCACAGTCGATGCAGCGAACCGCGTTTTAGCAAGTCAAAACAATTCACAAAACAGCACTGAGGAGCTCAAATGAGTCAACAAACACTAGTACTAGTAAAGCCAGATGGCGTAAAGCGCAACCTGGTTGGCGAGATTATTCGCAGGTGTGAAGCCAAAGGCTATGTTGTTGCAGACCTTCGCATGGTTCAGGCATCACGTGAACTTCTAGCACAGCACTATTCCGAGCACGAGGGAAAGCCATTCTATGAGCCGCTTGTTGAATTCATGATGTCTGGTGCAGTCGTAGCAATTCGCCTAGAAGGTAACCGAGTCATAGAAGGTTTCCGCTCGCTAGCCGGAACCACCGACCCTACGGTTGCTGCTCCAGGAACCATTCGTGGCGACCTTGGCCGCGACTGGGGTCTGAAGGTGCAGCAAAACCTTGTCCATGGCAGTGACTCAGAGGAATCTGCCGCGCGCGAATTAGCGCTCTGGTTTTAGTTTTAGCCAAACAGTAAGTGCCAGCTGCTCCAGAAGGAGATGATGATGGCAAGTGCTGCTAGGAACTCGGTTCCAAGTGCGTAAACCCAGGAAATATCCTGCGACTTTACAAACAATCCAATGGCTTTCACTGGCACGTCGATAATGCCTTCGGCGCCAGCCCAGATAAAGGTTCTCCAAAAGAGTGGAATCATGGCCAGCCATGCCAACATGCAGTAAGGGCAAAGCACGTGGATCACGAAAGTACTTTGGGTGAATAGCCAGAGCACAAACAAGAAACCCATTGATAGGCCAATGAGATAGATTCGCCAAAACCACTGTTTGAACTGGGCGCCTGCCAGGATGGCAAATCCCACGAATATTGGAGCAACGAACGCGGCCAGACCAATGATTGGGTTAGGGAAGCCAAATAATCTTGCTTGAGCGGTAAGCATTACCGATTTGCACGAAATGAAAATGTTCATGTCGCAGCTCAGTACTGCGTCTGGGTTGGCAGCCACGTGTAAACGTTCTAGTGTTAGCGCAAAAGCAGCTACCCAACCAAGTAAGCCCAAAAAGATTGAAAACCAGGCAAATGACTTCGATGGGCTCTCGACAAAATCGTCGGTGGTTTGAATGTTGCTCACCAAATAAGTATCGCATCGTGCCATACTTGAGTTAGCTACGAATCGCACCACACGCGATGTGAGCTAAAGGATTTTCGGGTAAACCCAAAAAGCGCGTAAGACCAAAGTTGGCAGCCTAGGTAAAAACCGAGTAAAGAAGTTTGGTTGACCAAAAGGTTAATCGTTGATTTTGAGCAAAAGCTCTGGTGAGTGTGGCCCAGATTTTTGCGGCACGGAGATACAAAATGGCTAGAAAAAAAGCCGAAAATGAAGCATCAGTCGAAACCGTTGTAGAGCAAACGCCAGCAGCTAAAAAGCCGACTCGGGCACGTAAACCAAAGGCTGAAGCTACCAGCGCCCCTGCTGCGGAAAAGCCAGCCAAGGCACCAAAGGCTGCTAAGACCGAGGCAACGCCACCATCGGCAACCTCTTTACTGTTCATGGCGCCAGATCTTCCGACTCCAGTAATCGATCCGAAACGCAACAAGCCTGTCGATGATAAGGCAGGCGATGAGGCGCATCTTCGCCGCCGTACTCGTCGTCGTTCGGGAGAAGACGTTCCTGGTGAGGTTGCGCCAAATGCTGTGGTGAAGGTTCGCACTCCTCGTGAGCCTAAAGAACCGAGCAATGAGCCTCAGAAGGTTCGCGGTTCAACACGCCTGGAAGCCAAAAAACAGCGCCGACGCGATGGTCGCGATGCCGGTCGACGCCGTAACACGGTTACCGAAAGTGAATTCTTGGCTCGTCGCGAGGCAGTCGATCGCACCATGGTTGTTCGTTCGAAAGACGGAAAAATCCAAATCGGTGTGCTTGAAGACAAGATTTTGGTCGAGCATTATGTGGCTAAGTCCTCGGAGGCCTCGCTAATCGGAAATGTCTACCTAGGTAAGGTCCAAAACGTCCTTCCAAGCATGGAAGCTGCATTCGTTGACATCGGTCGCGGTCGAAACGCGGTACTTTACTCTGGCGAAGTTGACTGGGAGTTGGCCGAAACCGGTAACCAGCCACGACGCATTGAACTTGCACTTAAGTCTGGTGACACGGTCCTGGTTCAGGTAACCAAAGACCCAGTTGGACAAAAGGGAGCACGCCTTACCTCGGCGGTTTCCCTACCCGGACGCTACCTTGTCTATGTTCCAAACGGCAGCATGAATGGAATTTCACGCAAGCTTCCTGAAACCGAACGAACGCGCCTAAAGCGCATCTTGAAGGAAGTTCTTCCTGAGGACGCCGGCGTTATCGTGCGTACCGCAGCCGAAGGTGCCACCGAAGAGCAGTTGACTCTCGACGTACAGCGACTTCAAAAGCAGTGGGAAGAAATTCAAAAGAAGGTTGCCAAGTCTCAGGCACCGCTACTTCTTCACAGCGAACCAGATCTACTAATTAAGATCATCCGCGACGTCTTCAACGAAGATTTCCAGAAATTGGTCATTTCCGGAGACGATGCGCGTGAGGCAATTGAGAGCTACGTCGCGGCAGTTGCTCCAGACCTTCAAGAGCGAATCGAAAAGTACACCGGAGATCGCGATATCTTCGACGAGTACCGTGTTGGTGAGCAGATCTACAAGGCGCTCGAGCGCAAGGTTTACTTACCATCCGGTGGTTCATTGGTCATTGACCGAACCGAAGCAATGACCGTGGTTGACGTCAACACCGGAAAATTTGTTGGATCAGGTGGAAACCTAGAAGAGACAGTAACCAAGAACAACCTCGAAGCGGCCGAAGAAGTGGTTCGTCAGTTGCGATTGCGTGACATCGGTGGAATTATCGTCATCGATTTTATCGACATGGTTTTGGAAAATAACCGCGATTTGGTCCAGCGTCGTTTGATGGAATGCCTAAGTCGCGACCGTACCAAGCACCAGGTAGCTGAAGTAACTTCACTTGGTTTGGTTCAAATGACTCGCAAGAAGCTTGGAATCGGGCTTTTGGAAACATTTAGCGAGGCTTGCGACATTTGTGCTGGCCGAGGCGTCATTGTTCACCACGAACCGCACATGCGCCCTAGCAACAACCGTTCCAACGAGCAGGCTCCTAAAGAGCAGGGCAGTGGTAACTCGAAGAGCAAAAAGAACCGCAATCAACCACCTAAGCAAGAAGTTGCCAAGGTTGTAACTGCTGAATCGGCGGTTCAGATCAATAGCCTGGTAGCGCAAATTGCTGCTAGCACCATCGCCAATGCGCCTTCAGATGAAAAAACTCTCGACAAAGTTCTAAACGCACTTCCAGAGCCAACCGAACCTGGTTCGAGTAAAAAGAAGTCCAAACGAGTTACCTCGGGCGGCATTGTTACACCCCAAGCACAAACAGAAACCGAAAAGAACGACTAAACCTGTTTGACGAGCAGGCTAGTTTGCCTGTAAAGTTGAGTAGTTGCCCGCTGTATATTCGCGGGCGGTCATCAAGTCTTTTTAGAAAAAGGTAAAACCGTGGTTTACGCAGTTGTTCGATCTGGCGCTCGCCAGGAGAAGGTGTCGGTTGGCACCATCGTGACCCTTGACCGTTTGAAGTCGGCTGAAGGTGAGACCATCACCCTTCCAGCTGTACTGCTAGTAGACGGTGCCAAGGTAACCACCGACGCTTCGGCTCTTGCCAAGGTTAAGGTTTCCGCAAAGGTACTAGGCGACCTACGTGGCCCAAAGATCATCATCCAGAAGTACAAGAACAAGACCGGCTACAAGACTCGTCAGGGTCACCGCCAGGACCTCACCCGCGTCCAGGTCACCGAGATCAAGTAAGGACTGAGCAAAAATGGCTTCCAAAAAAGGTGTTAGCTCTACCCGTAACGGCCGCGACTCGAACGCACAGCGCCTTGGCGTCAAGCGTTACGCTGGCCAGGTTGTAAACGCAGGCGAGATCATCGTCCGTCAGCGTGGAACCCACTTCCACCCGGGCGTAAACGTAGGCCGCGGCAAGGACGACACTCTGTTCGCTCTTTCTGCCGGCGCCGTTGAGTTCGGTGTCAAGGGTGGTCGCCGAGTCGTAAACATCGTTGCGGCTTAGTCGAAAGACAAGACTTTTGGAAGGCGAGCCAATTGGCTCGCCTTCTATCTTTTTAGAGAGGTGTAGGTAATGATTCAATTCGTTGATCAGGTGACCCTTCACCTGCGCGCTGGTAATGGTGGCGACGGCTGTGTTTCGATTAAGCGCGAGAAGTTCAAGCCGCTTGCCGGGCCAGATGGCGCCGACGGCGGTAACGGCGGATCGGTCAGCTTAGTTGCCGACCCAGACGTAACCACCTTGCTCGAGTATCACTTCCGCCCAAATCAGTCAGGTGGCGATGGTGCCGACGGCGCCGGAGATTTCCGCAACGGAGCCCACGGTAAAGACGTAATCCTTCCTGTGCCCGTGGGAACCGTTGTGAAAGACGCCAAGGGTAAGTTGATTGCAGACCTAGACGAAGCCGGAATGACACTGCTGGTTGCCGAAGGTGGTCAGGGAGGGCTCGGAAACGCTGCCATCTCTAGCCTCAAGCGCAAGGCTCCAGGTTTCGCCCTGTTGGGTGTTCCTGGTTGGTCAGGCAATGTAATCCTTGAACTGAAAACCGTAGCCGATGTGGCTTTGGTTGGTTACCCAAGTGCCGGTAAGTCGAGCCTGATTGCAGCTATGTCGGCTGCGCGTCCGAAGATTGCAGATTATCCTTTCACAACCCTTCACCCGAACCTCGGTGTGGTTCAGGCTGGCGAAACTCGGTACACAATAGCCGACGTTCCAGGCCTAATTGAGGGTGCAAGCAAGGGCAAAGGCCTCGGCCTAGAGTTCCTACGTCACGTTGAACGCTGTGCGGCATTGCTTCACGTGCTTGACTGTGGAACCCTTGAAGCCAATCGCGACCCAATTACTGATTTGGATAAAATCCTGCACGAATTGCGCGAATATGAAGTTCCTGAAGGGCAAATTCCCTTGGCAGAGCGCCCCCAGCTAATTGCCCTGAACAAGGTCGATATGCCTGATGCAAAGGAAATGGCTGAGTTCGTTCGTGGCGATCTAGAGGCACGTGGTTACCAGGTGTTCGAAGTATCTGCCGTTAGCCGTGAGGGCCTCAAGGGACTCAACTACGCCCTAGCCAAGCTGGTCGAAGACCACCGCAAAGACGTTGCGGCCAGCGCTCCACCTCGACAAAAGGTGCAGCTAATGCAAGCCAAGCGCCGCAGTGGTGAGAAAGAATTCGAAGTTACCCAAGAAATGTGGGGCGATGAAATCGTTTACCGCATTGTTGGCTCAAAGCCAGAACGCTGGGTTGCTCAAACCATGTTCGGAAACGAAGAGGCAGTTGGCTATCTCGGCGATCGCCTTGCCAAGCTTGGAATTGAAGATGAACTTTACCGAGCTGGCGCCATTGGTGGCGACACGGTAGTAATCGGACCTGGTGCTGGTGTTGTCTTCGACTGGGAGCCAACCATTAATGCAGCTGCAGAACTAATTACCGGGCCACGTGGAACCGACCGCCGAATTGATCAGCGTGAACGACGCACGACCAAGGAGCGGCGCGCCGATTATGAAGAAATGATGGACCAACGAGCAGCTCTTCGCGATGAATTTGAAAAAGAGCGTAAAGCCGGCAAGTGGAGTGTTGACCGAGAAATCTCTGGAGACGAATAATGGCCATCCAAGACGCCCGTGAAATTCCGACTGCAAAGCGGATTGTCGTCAAGGTTGGATCATCTTCGATTAGTGGAGCAAATTCCAGCCAATTAGAGACCCTTGTTTCGGCACTTGCCGAAGCGCACAAGCGTGGAAGTGAAGTCGTCCTAGTATCTTCTGGCGCAATTGCCACCGGAATGCCGCTGCTAAAACTTGAATCAAAGCCAGAAGACTTGGCAACCAGTCAAGCACTGGCTTCGGTTGGTCAAAGCCGCTTGATTGCCCGCTATCAAACCGAACTTGAAAAGTCAAAAATTGTTGCCGGGCAAGTTCTTTTTACTGCTGCAGATCTCGAGCAAGCAGAAACCAAGGAGAATGCCAAGCGAGCAATGGATCGATTACTTGATCTTCGCGTCTTGCCAATTGTTAATGAAAACGACACAGTTGCCACCCAAGAAATTCGCTTTGGCGACAACGATAACCTGGCAGCTCAGGTTGCAATTCTCCTAAACGCAGACGTGCTAATTCTGCTCAGCGACATCGACGCGCTTTACGATCGACCTCCTAAAAACGACGGCGCCCAGCGCATCGAGTGGGTCACCTTTGAGGATGACCTTGAAGGTATTCAAATCGGTGACACCTCAACCGGTTTTGGTACTGGGGGAGCTCGCACCAAGGTTAGCGCCGCGAAATTGGCCAACCGTCATGGAATCCCTGTGCTTCTTACCGACACCCACAAGGTTGCAGAGGCACTTGCCGGTGGCCGCGTTGGCACCTGGTTTGAGCAGCAGGAAAGTTAGGCTTTGATCATGAGCGCGCTCGATAACATTCATTTGGCTAAAGAGTCTTACACAGCCATGGGCGTTGCAACCACCGCAAAAAAGAACGAAGCGCTCAAAGCTATTGCTCACCTATTACCAATTCGAGCCGATGAAATTATTACCGCCAACCGAATCGACATTCAAAATGGAGTCGAGCGGGAAATCGGCGAAGGTCTGCTCGACCGATTGATGCTGAACCAAGAGCGCATTTTGGCGCTTGCAGCTGCTATCAATCAAATAACCACGCTTCATGACCCGGTTGGCGAAGTGGTGCGTGCGAGCACGCTTCCAAACGGGCTCGAACTATCGGAAGTTCGAGTTCCTTTTGGTGTCATTGGTGCAATTTATGAAGCTCGGCCAAACGTCACAGTTGACTTGACTGCTCTGGCCATCAAGACCGGCAACGCCATCGTATTGCGAGGTGGAACTGCAGCCGAAAACACCAACCGCGTTTTGGTTAAGTTACTTCAAGATTCCCTTGAATCGGTTGGTCTGCCCAGAAACGCAGTTCAGACCGTGGATGACTTTGGGCGCGAAGGCGCAACGGCTATGATGCATGCACGCGGTCTAATCGATGTGCTTATTCCTCGTGGATCAGCAAATTTGATTCAAACCGTCGTTGAAGAATCCAAGGTTCCGGTCATTGAAACCGGTGCTGGAGTAACTCACGTATTTCTTGATGAATCCGCTCGTGAAGACTGGGCGATTGACATTGTTTTCAATTCAAAAACCCAACGAGTAAGCGTTTGCAACTCGCTAGAAACTTTGCTGGTTCATGAAAACATCGCGAAATCCTTACTGCCGAAAATCTTCGAAAAGCTAGCCGAGAAGAGTGTCATCCTTCACGGCGATACCAAGGTCTTGGAGATCGATTCGAGCGTAATCCCTGCAACTGAGGCCGACTGGGCAACTGAGTATTTGGCACAGGAGCTATCGGTCAAGGTTGTCAAAAGCCTTGATGAGGCAATCGAGCACATTAATCGGTATTCGACTCACCACACCGAGGCGATTGTCACCGAGAATGAATCCAATGCAGAGCGTTTCCTTGCCGAAGTTGATTCAGCAGCCGTAATTGTTAATGCTTCAACCAGGTTTACCGATGGTGGCGAGTTCGGCTTTGGTGCCGAAGTTGGTATTTCCACCCAGAAGCTTCACGCCCGTGGCCCAATGGGTTTGCAGGAATTGACAAGCACTAAATGGCTGATTCGCGGCCACGGTCAAATTCGCCCGTAAACTATTATCAGAACTCAAATAGGAGACGAAATGCAGTACTTAGCAGAAGTAACGACCAAGTTTGTAGCACCTTTCCCAACCGTGGTTTACGGCGTTATCGCAATTTCCCTGTTCCTACTTCTAGGTTTTGTTACCTGGTCGTACCGCGATGTTGCCAACCGTCACGAGAACAAGTCGCACGACTCGAAGGGTCACCACTAAGTCGCTCTAATGCGACCGGTGCATACCCATGACACGTTTGGGAGTGATGGGTGGTACATTCGACCCAATCCACCACGGTCACCTCGTAGCCGCCAGTGAGGTAGCTTCTGCTTTCAATCTAGATGGCGTTCTATTTGTGCCAACCGGCGAACCATGGCAAAAAACTAAGGTAACTAATAGCGAGCATCGCTACCTAATGTCGGTCATTGCCACTGCATCGAATCCTCGATTTACAGTGAGCCGAGTCGATATTGACCGCGACGGCCCGACCTATACAGTCGACACTCTAAAAGATATCGCCGATGCTTACCCCGATGCAGAACTTTTCTTCATTACCGGCGCCGACGCAATCAAGCAGATTCTCGAGTGGAAAGATGTTGAACAGGTTTGGCCACTCGCACACTTTGTTGCTGTTACTCGTCCAGGTCACAAACTTGAACTTCCAAAGGCACCAAAGGGTGCAATCAGCGTCCTAGAAATTCCTGCTCTGGCAATTTCATCAACTGACGTGCGTGCGCGTGTAGCCAAAGGCGATCCGGTTTGGTATCTGGTGCCAGATGGCGTGGTGCAATATATTGGTAAGCACAACCTATATCAGGTGAATGAATAATGACTGACGCAGATTACGAACTCTGGGCCGCGATGATGGCCGATGATGAGGTCGTCGAATCCACCCCGATTCCTGTCGTAATTCCAGAGCAAGTGCCTCAAATTGTTTCTACTCCGGAAGTGGTTTTTGAGCAAAAATTTTTTCCATTGACACCGGTAACTCCACCCGTCTTTCCGCAACCAGACGCCCAGCTTCGGGTTGCGGAATTTCTTCCGTCAACTGAAGCTTTGGAAAATGAAGAAGAGTCTGAATTTCCAACGAATCTTTTCAAGGAACCTCAGACCAACTCGATCACGGTTACCGAAGTTCCCGATGCGCTAAGCGCGGACATCATCACCGAGTCTGGTGAAATTCTCAAAACTGGCGCAATCGACATGCCACTTTTGAGTAATACTGGCAGCATCCCGATCATCACAATTGCTTCAGATGAAATCAACGAAGATGCAATCAAAGCCGCCATGGGTGATGAAACCACTGGTGGAATTCCGCCAATTCGTTCGGGCTCGGTTATGAATTCGAGTGCCAGAGTTGGCGTTCTGCCAATCAAAAACCGTCGTAGCGAAGGCCAAACCGTGCTGCTTGCGACTACCTCAATCTTGCTCGTGGCTCTAGGTGCCGGACTCATCGCTGCCTACATGTTCAAGCTCATCTAAATAACGAAATAAGGAACATGACCGCCACTCCAGAAGCAATTAAAATCACCAATCTCGCAGCGCAAGCGGCGTCTGATAAACAGGGCGAACAGTTGGTGGCCATCGATGTAACTTCGGTGAACCCGCTCAACGATGTTTACCTGTGGGTTTCAGCAAAAAACGAGCGTTTGGTTTCCGCCATCGCTGATGAAATCGAATACAAACTTCAAGAAGTTGGCGTTGAAGCCCGTCGCCGAGAGGGTAAGACCACTAGTCGTTGGATCATGCTCGACTTCGGCGATTTGGCAGTGCATGTAATGCACGAAGAGGAACGCATGTACTACACGCATGAGCGCCTGTTTGGCAGTTGCCCAACCATTCAACTGGATATCACCGAATAGCTTTTTGTAGTAAAGTGGAGAAGTTGCCTGGCAACAATCCGGGCCTGTGGCGCAGCTGGTAGCGCACCTGCATGGCATGCAGGGGGTCAGGGGTTCAAATCCCCTCAGGTCCACCAAATGAAGAAAAACCACTCCTCGGAGTGGTTTTTCTTTTTAACAGCAGTGTTTGGCATCTATTTCTTTGACCTTGTTCACACGTCTTGCGTATTTTTCCTCCGTGAGACCCATCCATTCGGTGGCCATCCATACTTTGACGATTTCGAGGGCGATGGCTTCGCCGATGATCTTGCCACCGATGCAGAGCACGTTGGTGTCGGAGTGAGAACGAGCTAGTTCTGCGCAGAATGAGTCTTGGCAGACAGCTGCGAAGATTCCTTTGACTTTATTGGCAATCATTGCTGAGCCATAGCCAACGCCGTCCACGAAAATACCGCGCTCGCATTCGCCATTTGAAACCGCGAGGGCTGCCGGGTAGACGTAGTCCGATAGGTCGGCGGCGTCCGAAGTGTGAGTGCCGAAGTCGGTAACTTCGTGACCCATGCTCTCAAGGAGTTTGGTGATAGTTTTCTTCAGTTCGAGACCGGCGTGGTCGGATGCCATGGCAATTTTCATTAGTTTTCGATTCTGATTCGCTTGATTTTGCTGGTGAAGCCAGCTTCCAGTGTTAGGTTCTTCTGTTTTAGGTTCAGGTGTTCGGCCAGCACTTTGATTACTGCGTCGTTCGCTTTACCGTCTACAGCTCGTTCTTGAACAAAAACAGTGAATTGTTCGTCATTTTGCTCAACTAGAGGACCTTTCTTGGACCCCGGCTTCACGGTGACGGTAATGCGCATGTTTAAAACCTAGACTGAGTGTATGACTTACCGTGGATACACTCGTGAACAAATTGCCGGATATATTGACCACACCGTTCTAAAACCCGCGGCTTCTTCGGATGATATTCGTGCAGCTGTGAAAGTGGCCATCGAGGCCAATGTTGCTGCGGTTTGTTTCCGACCTTCGGACATGGTTTTGGCCAAGGAGTTACTAGGTGACTCGTCTGTTGATTTGGCTACCGTCGTTGGTTTCCCTCACGGCACTAACGAGGCTTTTGTGAAGGCCTTCGAGACTTCTCTTGCGGTTTCGCAAGGCGCCAATGAAATTGACATGGTGATTCACATCGGCCACCTCATTGAGGGTCGCGATGATTTGGTTCTTGCCGACATCAAGGCGGTCGTTGAAGCAGCTGATGGTGCTTTGGTGAAGGTGATTCTGGAGACTTCTGAGTTGACCGATGAGCAGATTGTTCGCGCTTGTGAGCTTTCGCGTGATGCGGGCGCGGGTTACGTAAAGACTTCTACCGGCTTTGCTTCTGGGGGAGCGAATGCTCACGTTGTCTCGCTGATGGCTAAGACCGTTCCTGGGCTTGGCGTGAAGGCTTCTGGCGGGGTTAGAACCTTAGATCAACTGATTGACATGGTTGAGGCAGGGGCAACCCGTGTTGGGGCTTCTGGCACTCTTTCGATCCTCGAGGAATTTGATTCTAAAAAGTAGTCAAGGTGTGCTTTACTTAAGTTATGACTGAGAAGCAACCAGTACTTTATTTATCGCACGGAGCTCCGCCGCTGCTAGACGACGAGCTTTGGATGAACCAGTTGGCCAAGTGGTCGGCGAACGTGGGCAAGCCTCGAGGAATCGTAATTGTGTCGGCCCACTGGGAATCTGCACCTATCTCAATTTCGGCAACTGCCGCCAACACCCCACTTATTTATGACTTTGGGGGTTTCTCGCCGAAGTTCTACAACATGAAGTATGAAACCCCGGACGCAACCTGGCTGGGTGACCTCGTGGCATCGATGATGCCTGACAACGAGCCACTTCACCGCCACGCTACCCGTGGTTTGGATCACGGTGCTTGGGTTCCGCTAAAGGTTATGTACCCAGACGCTGACATTCCAGTGGTTCAGCTTTCGATGCCGACCAGCGACCCGGTGAAGTTGATGGAACTGGGTGCTCGCCTAAAGCCACTTCGTGATCAGGGCGTTCTAATCATCGGTTCGGGCTTTCTAACCCACGGCCTTCCATTCATTCGAGATTGGCGAATCGATGCCGATGCTCCAGCTTGGTCTGCCGAGTTCGACGCATGGTCGCTTGAGGCTATGCAAAAAGGCGACGTTGATTCGTTGATCAACTACAAGACGCAAGCTCCTGGAATGCCATATGCGCACCCAACGGTGGAGCACTTCACACCTTTGTTTATCACCCTCGGTGCTGCCACCAACCCTGAAACTCCGGTTGATCAGAAGATCGCTGGATACTTTATGGGTCTTTCTAAGCGCTCAATTCAGGCCGCTTAGACCACTCGCTCCAAAGGGTTCTTAAATCCCAGGCATTCTCGGCCATTAGGGAAACTCCGTTGATTCCGGTGCGCCTGGTTTTCCCCGAAATTAGCAGCAATTTTGTGTTGAACAAGATGTGGCTGGAGCGAGCCTGTGCTTCGTCGAAGAATGTGGCGTCGGCTGTTCCATGGCCGTCGTCCAGGCTCACAAACACGACTCGTTTACCAGAGCGCATTGGGGGAGTCTGAGTGGCAACACGGACCCCGGCGATCAGCACTTCCGACTTATTTCTCACCGTTAGTAATTCGCTACTGTTCAGTACACCCATTGCCTCGAGCATTGGTCGGAACTGCTCGATTTGGTGTTCGGTCACATCCATTTTCAAGATCTCTAGTTCCGCTTGAAGTTTCTCTTCCTTAGAGAGATCTTCACCGTGTGGAAGCTGTTCCTTGAGGTCGAAGTCAAAGGCGAACTGATCCGGGTCGTCTTTCGGTCTGTTTTTCAAAAGATTCAACTCTTTAACTCGCTGCATGACATCGCCTCGGTGGTGTCCGGAGTGTTTAGCAAGCTCATCCAAGGCGCCAACCAGAGCGAGGTTATTCAGGGTTCTTCGACTCGGTTTTGCTCTCAGATAAAAATCGGCGATATCTAGGTACGGTTGCTCGGCGATGATTCTCTGAACCTCGCTGTCGCTAATGCCCTTCACATCGGTGAGTGACATTCTTACGCCGAAATCAGGGGTTCCAGGGACGGGTTGCACCAAGAACTCATCGGAAGACTTGTTGACGTCTATGGAAAGAAGTTTCACCCCAAGTCTTCTGGCTTCGGTAACCAGTAAGCGTCTGGGATACATGCCCGGGTCGTGAGTCAGCAGGCCGGCAATGAATTCGGTGGGGTAGTGAGTTTTCAGCCAGGCGCTTTGATAGGTGGGCAGAGCGAATGCCGCTCCGTGGGCTTTGCAAAAACCAAAACTCGAGAAGCTGGCCAGCACGGTCCAAACTTTTTCAATGGTTTCGCGATCGTAACCGCGGGTTGTGGCCTGAGTTTTGAAGAAGCGTTCAACGCTCTGAGCGACTCGCGGGTCTTCTAGGCTACGACGGAATTCATCGGCTTTAGCCAGTCCGCAACCGGTCATCTTGTCGAAAATTCTTAGGACGTGTTCGTGGAAAATAACCACGCCGAAAGTTTCCTGCAGAATGGGTCGTAGGTCTTGGTGGAGATACTTTGGTTTAGCGAAACCGTGACGCCCATCCAGGTAGGGGGCAATCATGTTGCCCTTCATCGGGCCTGGTCGAAAGAGTGAAATCTGAATGGTGAGGTCGTTGAATTCGGTGGGTTGATGCTTTCCCGTAAGTTCACGTTGTCCTGGGCTTTCAATCTGAAAAATGCCAAGGGTATTAGTGGTTCTAATAAGTTCAAAGGTTTTCGGGTCATCTTTGGGAATGTCGTCGAGCTCTAGAGAAATGTTTTTGGTCTTCTCGATCTCTCGAACCGCGTAGGCCATGGCACTCTGCATCCTGACACCAAGAACATCCAACTTCAACATACCCATTGGGTCCATGTCGTCCTTGTCGTATTGACTCATTGGAAGGCCCATGCCGCTGGTTTCCACAGGGGTCAGATTTAGCAGGTTGCCGTCTCCCAAAATCACACCGCAGGGATGCATCGAAATGTGTCGTGGGAGTCGATCAAGGCGTTCGGTGATATCGACCAGTAGGTTCATCTTGCGGTCAGACTCTAGAGCCGCATTCAGTTTGGCAAGTTCCGGCTTGCTTTCCGCTGCGTGGCGGAAACTCCTGGCGCTAAAACGCCACATGTTCTTGGCGATTTCGTCGATTTCTTCCTCGTCCAGGCCGAGCGCTAGCCCCGAGTCTCGCATTGCACCACGTCCGCGGTAGGTCGATTGCATCGATAGCAGGGTCACACGTTCGGAACCGTAACGTTTGAATATGGCTCGATAAATATCGTGCCTTCTTGCCGATTCAACATCGATATCGATGTCGGGAAGGCTGGAGCGTTCGGTGGATAGAAACCGTTCAAAAAGCAGGTCGTGTTCAATCGGGTCGACCCCGCTAATGCCCAGTAGATAGTTGGTAAGTGAGCCCGCGCCAGAACCTCTGGCTGCAATTCGAATTCGCATGTCTCGAATCATTTGGGCAACATCGGCCACGGTCAGAAAATAGGTGGCAAAGCCGAGCTGGTTGATTGTGATTAATTCTTTGCTGAGTCGGTGTTTCACCTCGACTAACTTCTTTTCCTTGGCGCCTGGGTAGCGCCAGTCGATTGCGGCGTGGGCCTTCTGCCACAAAACTTCGAACGGGTTACCTTCGATTCCGAGCAGGGATTTTTCCGGTGTCTTTGGTTTGCCCCAACCGCAATCTTTCTCTGGGCTTAGTTCGCACTTTTGGGCAAGCTGTTCGGTGGTCT
The DNA here is from genome assembly GCA_947447395.1 of Microbacteriaceae bacterium. GTDB lineage: Bacteria > Actinomycetota > Actinomycetes > Actinomycetales > Microbacteriaceae > Rhodoluna. The sequence continues at coordinate 27,845 of CANFJH010000001.1, forward strand.
CGAGCAGCTTTTTAGTGCGCGTTCGATCTTCGGTGATCTCTTCGGCAATTCGGTGCATGAGGTGTGCGGGCTTAAGCCAACCTTGAGCATTCGGTTGCGGTTCGAAGTTTCCCAGTGGCTCTAAGTGTCTCGCCGAATCTAGGACGTCGGCCGTTAGCGCGTCGTCTGGGCTTAGGTAGCGAACCGAATTTGTGAGTATTGCGGGTATGCCGAGGTTATCCGCCAGTTGCATCATGCGTCTGGCTTGAGTTAGTGAATAGGCTGTTCCCGGTTCGGTTAGGTGGGTGGTGATTTCAACCGCTAGAGCGCCCTTTCCAGGGAGAGCCTTTAGCCACTTGATCAAAATTCCAGCTGCGGTGGTTCGATCTTCGGTAAGCGCGGCGCGTCCGAAGTTGCTGTCTGGGCCGAGTAATACGGTGGCAACAGTGAGGCCGTCCCGGTCGATGTGTTTGGCGAGCTTCTCTAGCCGAATTCCGGCTTCCTTACGTTTCACCGTGTTTGCTTCCGAAACCACCCGGCAAAGCGCGGCCCAACCAATTCCACCGTCGCCACCATGAGCCAGGATCACGCAACGCGCGATTGGCTCGTCTTGGTTATTCAAAATGTTCAGGCTTACCCCAACGATTGGGTTCAGCCCAAGCTTCAGGCAGGCTCCGATGTGTTTTATGGCTCCGTAGAGGCCGCCTCGGTCGGTTATTGCCAATGCGCGCTCGGCCCTGGCGGCGGCAGCCTCCGCCAATAACTCGGGTCGAGTGACCCCGTAGTGACCGGAAAAGGCTGAGGCCACATTCAGATGGGTGAATGTCATGGGTAAATCAGCAGCAAGCGCCAATCGTCGCGGTCGACGCTGTGGATAAGTTCGTATTGTTGACAGGTTTTCTGATGAAGGTCACTGGCCAGTAGACGCCACATTTCAATCTCGATTATGTCGCTGCCAATTCCGCGCTCCGCCCGGCTAGCCTCTTTCCACCACTCGCGTCGAACGAACCAGCGTGTGGGTTTATTGGCCACCAAGAAATTGGCGTTGCGCCACTTAAAGCCGATTGGCTCACCGGTGCCATTGACTGCGACAGCCACTTTTTCATCTACGCGAATCATGCGTAACCCTCCCGAAAGTCATTCGAACAATTGTTCGAATATCAAGAGTGTATGAATGACCACCGACATTGCAAATCGGCTACGGCGTGTTGCCTAAATTGATTTGATCAGGCTCTCGTTATTCACGCTGACCTTGCCGACTTCCTGGGAAACCGGCTGGAAAAGCACTTCTTGCATAACCTCATCGGAACCTTCTGTTGCGGCCTTCAAAAGGTCCAAATCACCTTCGATGTGAGGGTCGATCCAGGCTTCGAAGGTGTCTGGGGTGAGCAAGACCGGGTTGCGGTCGTGAATGTGGGCAAGTTCTGGCGCGGTGTCTTTGGTGAGCGTTGTTGCTGATAGTAACCACTTGCCGTCGGCAGGGTTTTTCCACCATTCATAGAGCCCAGCCAACGCAAACATGCCTTCGTCGCCCGCATGAATGTAAAAAGGCTGCTTGCTGCCATCTGGCTTCACCTGCCACTCGTAGTAGCCACTGGCAGGAATTACGCAACGACGGCGAATCACCGAATCTTTGAAGCTTGGCTTTTCTAGGATGGTTTCGATTCGACCGTTGATCAGGGGAGCACCGGCGGCGTCCTTGGCCCAACGTGGCACAAGCCCCCAACGAGCAGCATGGATTTCACGGTGTAACTCTCCGAGAGGAGATCCGTCGGCTGCTTTTTCAAATGAACGATCAACCACAATGGCGATTGGTTGGGTTGGAGCAATGTTGTAACTAATGCCAGGAACATCCCCGACAATCTCATCCGTCTCGAAAATGGTGAGTATTTCACCAACGGTTTTAGCTACGACAAATCTTCCGCACATAGATCCAAGATTACTTGCAAAATAAATCGTTTGGATGCGAACGAAGTTAGGTATACCTTTGTAGATTTTCAGTGAAACTGGGAGAAGACTGTGAGTGAACGAAATGAAAACCGTTCAGAAAGGTTCGAACTTTGTCTACCCTCGACCTATCACGTTGGCAATTTGGCTTAACGACCGTCTATCACTTCTTGTTTGTCCCAATCACTATCGGAATGGTGCTGTTGGTGGCAATCCTTCAAACAATCTGGACCAAGACAGGTGATGAAAAGTTCCTTCGCCTCACCAAATTCTTCGGCAAGATTTTCCTCATCAACTTCGCAATGGGAGTCGTGACCGGAATCGTCCAAGAGTTCCAATTCGGAATGAACTGGTCAGACTACTCACGATTTGTTGGAGATATCTTTGGTGCACCGCTAGCCATGGAAGGACTTCTAGCGTTCTTCTTTGAGTCCACCTTCATCGGTTTGTGGATTTTCGGTTGGGGTCGACTCAGTAAAAAAATTCACCTTGCTACTATTTGGGTCACGACTCTGGGCGTTTGGCTATCTGCTTACTTCATCTTGGCTGCAAACTCTTTCATGCAGCACCCTGTCGGTTTTGACATCAATGAGGTGAAGAACCGCGCCGAGTTGGTTGACATTGGCGCAGTCCTAACCAACATCGTTGCCTTGAACCAGTTTCCGCACACAATAACAGCATCCATCATGATGGCTGGAGCGGTCTTGGTTGGCGTATCGGCCTATCACCTCAAACGTGGTCAGTACCTATCAAGCATGAAGACATCGCTGAAGCTCGGGCTTTGGACTGTACTTGCTGGTGGACTGGGAACGCTAATCTCCGGTGATGGTCTTGGTCTCGCCATGGTTAAGACTCAACCGATGAAGATGGCAGCGGCGGAAGCGCTTTATAACACCTCAAAAAACGCTTCGTTTTCAATCTTCACTTTAGGTACTCCTGATGGTCATTCTGAGCTTTTCTCCATTCGAATCCCAAACCTTCTATCGTTTCTTTCAACTCACACACTCGATGGCCAAGTTGAGGGTCTGAACGACCTGCAGGCTCAGTACGTAACCGCCTATGGTCCAGGTAACTACATGCCAATCATTTGGCTAACTTACTGGGCTTTCAGATGGATGATCGGCCTCGGCGCTTTGGCCATGCTGATCGCAGTGATTGGCCTTTGGATAACTCGTAAGGGAAACGTGAACCTAAAGAAGTGGCAGTGGAATACTGCCATCTGGATGGTCCCACTTCCACTGCTCGCAATCTCAGTTGGCTGGATGTTCACCGAAATGGGGCGTCAGCCATGGATTGTCTTTGGTCTCATGAAAACCGCTGATGGTGTATCCCCAGGAGTGTCGGCTTCAGACGTGCTGATCTCACTGATTGTTTTCACCTTGCTCTACGGGGTTCTCGCGGTCGTGGAATTCAAACTCCTGATGAAAGCGGTAAAGGCTGGTCCAAACGATGACCTAATCGCCGAAACTGCGGACGTCGACAAACTAACCGTTGCTTACTAAGAATTGAGAATTGAAAAATGCAACTAAATGAAATTTGGTTCCTAATTGTCGGAGTGCTATTTATCGGCTACTTCGTACTAGACGGCTTCGACTTTGGTGTTGGTATGGCAATCCCATTCATCAGCAAGGACGACATCGACCGTCGAGTTGTCATCAACACCATCGGTCCAGTTTGGGACATGAATGAAACCTGGGTATTGGTAGCGGGTGCAAGCCTGTTCGCCGCTTTTCCGGAGTGGTATGCGTCGCTGTTCAGCGGCTTCTACCTCGCCTTATTGCTGATGTTAGCGGCTCTGATTCTTCGAGGAGTTGCTTTTGAATATCGCGGTAAAGGCGAGACCCAGAAGTGGAAAAACACCTTTGACTGGATGATTTTCATCGGGTCGGCCGTTCCGGCACTACTCTGGGGAACAGCATTCAGTAACATCGTTCAAGGTGTTCCGCTAAACGAGAAGCACATCTTCACCGGAAACCTACTTACCCTTCTAAACCCTTATGGTTTGCTGGGTGGGCTTGTTACGTTGACACTTTTCTTTACTTACGGTTTGGTGTTTATCACGCTAAAGACCGAAGGTGAAGTTCGTGATCGAGCTCGCGCGCTTGCAACCAAGGTGGGAGTAGTAGCAACTCTGCTTGCGGCTGGCTTCTTGGTTTGGACCGTGGTGGCACACTTTAGCTGGCTAGGTTTAGCACTAAGTGGGCTGGCGGCAGTGTCACTGATTGGTGCACTACTCCTAAATCACTTTGGACGTGATGGTTGGTCATTTGTTTTGCTTGTGACCACGGTTATGTCGGCCGTCGGTTCGTTGTTTGCAGCGCTTTTCCCAAATGTGCTTCCATCAACCACAAACCCTGCGTATTCACTAACTATTGAGAACGCGTCTTCCACCCCGTACACGCTAACGGTGATGACTTGGGTTGTTGTTTGCTGCCTACCTCTAGTGCTTGGTTACCAGGCTTGGACTTACTGGGTGTTCAGCAAGCGCGTTAGTCGCAAGAACATTCCTGCTGGCGCACACTAGGGGTTTGCTATCAAACCACTAGATCTGAGACTGCTCGCAAGAGCTAAGTCGGTGCGCTGGTGGTTATTGCTACTAGTCGGGCTAGGGCTAATTGGAAGTTTTGCTTCCGTAGCCCTAGCTTCGTCTATCTCAAATTGGATCGCTGCAGCTGACCATCGCACTCAAGTTGATTCCATTTTGGTTTATTGGTTTGCGCTGGGACTTTTGATTAAGGTTTTGCAGCCTTTTGCGCAGGAGCGATTGTCGGCCAAGGTGAGTTCCCTGGTTAAGCGGGAATTTCGCAGAGAGTTACTAAGCGTTGATTTCTCGAGAATGGAACTATCTTCCGCGGAGATAACAGTTCTTGCCTCTCGTGGTTTGGATGCACTTGATGCCTATTTCGGAAAGTTTCTACCGCAATTCGTCTACACACTTGTGGTCACACCGATTATGGTTTTGTTGTTTTTCTTAGTGGATCCGCTGAGCGCCTTTATTCTTGTCTTCACAATTCCACTTATTCCACTGTTCATGGTGTTTATTGGGCGGGCCACACAACTTGAACAGGAGCGACAACTTGATGCTCTGACCAAATTGGGCTCCCACTTTGCTGAAGTTGTGCGTGGGATGTCAACACTCAAACTTTTTGGGCGAATTGAACACCAACTCGATGTGCTCAATGAAATTGGGGACAGGCTTCGTAAGCGCACCATGAAAGTCCTTCGCATTTCCTTTCTTTCGGGTTTCGCACTCGAGTTAGCAGCATCACTTTCGGTTGCATTGATTGCAGTGACCATTGGTTTCCGACTGATTGATGGGCTAATTCCTTTTTCTACTGCCATGTTTTTACTTATTTTGGCTCCCGACGCGTACCTCCCTATTCGAATGATTGGAGCAAATTACCACGCTTCAACTCAAGGAATCGCTTCGGCATCCAAGGTGCTCGATGTTCTAGATGTGAAGACCAAACCAGTCAAACCGCAACCGCTTCCAGCGCCGGGTTTGGAGCTTTGGCATGGACCCTCTGGAGTTGGAAAGTCAAGGGCCTTAGAAGCTTTAATGCAAGGGCAAAACTTAAGTTTGGTTGCCTGGATGCCACAACAACCGGGGCTTTTCGCAGGGACAGTCCTGGAAAATATCACCGGCGGAGAAGCGGTGAAGTCTGCTGATTTGGCATGGGCTTTGGATAGTGCAGAACTTCAAGATGTTTTGCTTGATCACACTCTTGATGATTTTGGTCGTGGACTTTCAGGTGGGCAGGCGCAACGTGTGTCTCTTGCCAGGGCCCTATACAGGTTCAAATCGAAGAATTTGAAACACATACTTTTGGACGAGCCGACATCTTCGGTAGACCCCGAGATTGCAGGCCGAATTTGGAATCAACTGGTCAAGATTGCCACTAAGAATTCTGTTGTCGTAATTACTCACCAGCTTGAATATTCACATTTGGCCGATCGGGTGGTGGAAATTGAAGGCTAAGTTTCTCGCCGGTTGGTCAATTTCAGCCCTGCAAGCTCTAAGCTCGCTGGCTCTTTTAGCGACTTCTGCTTGGTTACTTTCTAGAGCCGACCAAAGACCTTCAATCATGTATCTATCGATTGCTGTTGTTGGGGTTCGTGCCTTTGCTCTTGGCAAGGCATTCTTTCGGTATTCGGAGCGTTTGGTCTTGCACGATGCGACTTTCCGAAAAGCTACAGCACGCAGGACCTCGGTATATTCGAGCCTCATAGATAGAGCTCCAATTGGCCTAACTGACACCAATATGGGAAGTTTGGTGACCAGCCTTGTAGATGACACTGAAGAGTCACTTAACGAGGATTTGCGCTATCGCCCAGCACTAATTCAATCGGTTGCGGTATCTGTCGCTGGTGTTGTTATTTATGTTTGGCTAATTCCGAAATTCGCGTGGTTGATGATCTTGGTGCTGCTCGCGGGAGCGTTGGGTACTTTCATCGCATCCAAATTCGCGTCAAGAAACCTTCTGGAAAGGCTCAACTCTCTTCGTTCAGAGCTTTCTGCGATAGCCGAAAGCATTGTTGCGCGAAATCGAGTCATTCAGGCCTATGGCTGGCAAAGTCGATCTTTGGATGTGCTCGATGAAATAACGATGAAGGTGACTTCCGTTGAGAAGAAACTGGCCAACCGTGTGGGGTTAGTTCAAAGCGCAATTTCCTTGGGAACCTATCTAATTATTGGTTGCAGTATTTGGGTGACCTTCGCTGCGGGGCTGCTATTGCCTGGTGAGCAGGTGGCGGTTCTAGTTCTACTGCCATTGGCGATTTTTGAATATCTACAGGGGCTACCGGCAGCGTTTCAAGCGAAAGCAAAAGCCAGTGCCAGCATCGCCAGGCTAGAAATTCTAGAAAAAGCGCAAACCCCAATCGAATTGCTGTCTGAAGGTTCCGAATGTCTCCAAGCTTTTGACAGTTTTGCGACTGAAAAGGTATCAGTTCGTTTTCCTAATGGAAATTTAGTTTCGCTTCCCGACTTAGCTGTCGTTAAGGGTGAAAGTGTTTCATTGGTAGGCCGCTCCGGCTCGGGTAAGTCAACTTTCGCAAACGTGCTCGTTGGCTACATCCAAGTGGCTGAAGGGTCCTTCTTGCTGAATGGAAAACCTATTGGGAGCTATTCAGGGAACTCCCTTAGGCAAAGCATTGGACTCGTTGAACAACAACCGGTTATGTTGGCGGGAACTGTGAAAGACAATCTTCTCCTCGCGGCGCCAAACGCAACAGATTCTGAAATGCTTCAGGCTCTGAACGATGTAAAGCTTTGGCCCATGTTGGAAATCCGACAAGGACTAGCCACAGATGTTGGACAGCTAGGCACCAAACTAAGTGGCGGTGAGGTTCAAAGGATTGCTTTTGCTAGAAACCTTTTGGCGGAGCGTAAGTTAGTGATTTTGGACGAACCAACATCCTCGCTTGAACATGTTCAAGCGGCTGAAATCGTCAAGAATTTCCTCGAGTTAGGCAAGCAAAAGGGTTTTACAGTGCTGCTAATCACACACGACAATAAACTTGCGCAATTGACCGATCGACTAATTAAGTTCTGAAGACATCAGTTTTAGGCGACGTTGGAAAGATTCAAGGTGACGCTGTGGTCCAACCGGTCCGCCAAGGTTTACCCAGTCGGTAACCGGTCGAATGCCCGAAAAGGAACTAACAACCCAGAGTTCTAACCCAATCAAATCTTCTGGCCGAACGTTTTCGGTGCCGGACGTATAGCCGGCTTGATTGGCAATGTCGAGAAGATCGGAACGGGTGACACTCGGCAGCCACCTGGTGTTCTCGTCAGGACCGTACAGAACGTCGTCACGCCACCACAGCAGGCTCGATAGCGCGCCTTCCACAACGTAGCCGTCATCGTTCAAAATGATGGCTTCATCGGCTCCGTGCAGGTTTGCCTTACGTCGAAGAATCGCTCCGTAGGCAAGGTCCGGACCCTTGGTGGTTGGGTCGGTGCGGTCATCAGTTTCGTCGGTCGACCAAAGGGAAACCGCAGGCTTGAATTCGGCTGGTTCACGAAGCCTCAGCACCAGGTTGTCGTTGGAAAGTTCCAGCCTTGGAAACACTTGACCCTCGCGGGGAATCAACTTGATCGCTTCTTCCCAAAAGGTGTCTAGGTCTAAATCGGTAAGTTTTTCGGCGGACGAATTGAAGCGAGCCTGATGCTTATGAAGAGAGCGAACTCGACCTTCGTTCACCAAAAAAGAGTCGGCAACCTGGATGGGCTGGTCATAGGCTTCAACCAGGTGGAGGGAGTGACCGTCGAAGACGTAAATAGCTTCGTTCACGCTCACTCCTTTCGTAAAAGTTCTTTCCGTCTAATCTAGTGAAAGGAAGCCTTCGGAAAGTGCCATGAAGTTACATATTGAAACGCTAAAAGGTTGGGTAAGCCCAACCAATGCGTTCATCGCGCTTTATTCCGAAAGCCCCAACGCTTTTTGGTTAGACCGTGAATTCGCGAAAGCCGGCCGATTCAGTGTGATCGGCACCGGTTCGGAAGTTGCTTTCGATGGAATTGAGAAGCTAGCAGACTGCCTGGAAAACTATGACGACGCTGACTTGCCGTTCGAATTCCGTCCAGGTCTGGTTGGTTGGTTGGATTTCGAGCTTCATAACCCAAGATTCTTGCGGGTTGAAAGTGCCATGGTGTTCGACCATGACAACCGCCACCTGTATCTGATCGCCAAAACCGATAGCGAAGAAAAGTTCCGACGTTGGCTAGATGCGGCACTGCTTCGAATCGGACTCATCGGGGGAGAGAGCCTCAAATATTTGGCAGGCGTAGCCGAACCCAAAGTTGTATCGGTAACCCCGCGCCATAGTGATGCAGCCTATTTATCGCTGATTACAAAGGCTCAAAAGCACATCGCAGAAGGTGATGTCTATCAACTCTGTTTGACCAACCAATACCAGGTTGATGCTAAAGCCGATCCGCTGGCTACGTTTATCGCTCTTCGTGAAATCAGTCCGGCTCCCTATGCCGGTTACTTCAAGTTTGGGCAGACAGTTCTGGTTTCTTCATCTCCGGAACAGTTCATTCAGGTAGGTGTCGACGGAGCGGTTTCGTCGAAGCCAATCAAGGGAACCAGGCCGCGCGGCGAAACTGAGCACTTGGACCAAGCCATCATCAAAGAATTGGCTACGAACCAAAAAGAACGCGCCGAGAATCTGATGATTGTCGATTTGATGCGAAATGACTTATCGAGGGTTTGTGAAGTAGATAGCGTCACCGTTGAAAAACTATTTGATGTTGAAACGTACGCCACCGTTCACCAGTTGGTAAGTACCGTGCAGGGCAAGCTTGCCTCAGACAAAAATGCTAGTGACGTCATTGATGCCGCATTCCCTGGCGGTTCGATGACCGGCGCCCCGAAAATCCGGGCCATTGAAATCATTCGTGACTTGGAAGCAGGTCGTCGTGGTGTTTATTCGGGTATCGCTGGGTTCCTAGGCGATAACGGTTCAGCCGATTTCGGAATGGTCATTCGTTCTCTGGTTTTTGAAGGCGACAAAATCACCTTTGGTGTGGGCGGCGGTATCACCATCGATAGCGACCCGCAGGCTGAGCTCGCCGAGACCAAGCTCAAGGCGCAGGCTATGCTCAGGGCACTTAAAGCCCCCAACCTGCTGGGGTAATTGGTAACCTTGAGGGAAACAAAACTTTCCCCAAACCAGTGAGTGAATCTGTTGTCTACTGAGCACGAATATGATGTCCAAGCCATTCAAGAGAAGTGGCTGCCGATTTGGGATGACCTCAAGCCTTTTGACTCTGGAAAGCCTGGCGATGACCGCCCAAAGAAGTACGTACTGGACATGTTTCCCTACCCTTCAGGCGATCTGCACATGGGTCACGCTGAGGCGTATGCACTTGGCGACGTCATTGCTCGTTACTGGGCTCAAAAGGGTTTCAATGTAATGCACCCGATCGGCTGGGACTCGTTCGGTCTACCCGCCGAAAACGCAGCCATCAAGCGTGGCCTAGACCCTAAAGGTTGGACCTACGACAACATCGCTCAGCAGCGAGCTTCCATGCGTCGATACGCCTGTTCATTCGACTGGGACCGCGTACTAGTTACCTCTGATCCGATCTACTACCGTTGGAACCAGTGGTTATTCCTTGAGTTTTACAAGCGTGGACTTGCATACCGCAAAAACAGCGCTGTGAACTGGTGCCCGAGCTGCCAGACAGTGCTTGCCAACGAGCAGGTAGTTCAGGGTCTTTGCGAACGTTGCGATTCGGTTGTTACCAAGAAGGCACTAACCCAGTGGTACTTCAAGGTCACCGACTATGCAGACCGTCTACTAGATGACCTAGACACTTTGGAAGGCAACTGGCCGTCCAAGGTCCTAAACATGCAGCGCAATTGGATTGGCCGCTCTTACGGTGCCGAGGTCTCATTCGACATTGAGGGTAGCTCGGAACCAATCACGGTTTACACCACCCGCCCAGACACACTATTTGGCGCAACCTTCATGGTGGTCGCAGTTGACTCGGCACTTGCTTCGGAATTGGTTTCCAACTCGGACGCTTCGATTAAGGCGGAGTTCGATTCCTATCTTGAAAAGACCAAGAAGTCGAATGATATTGAGCGACTAGCAACCGACCGCGAAAAGACCGGAGTTTTCACCGGACGCTATGCGATCAATCCGGTAAACGGCGAAAAATTACCAATTTGGGCTTCCGACTACGTACTAGCCGACTATGGAACCGGTGCCATCATGGCCGTTCCAGCCCACGACGACCGTGACCGCGAATTCGCAGTCAAATTCAACCTCCCAATCGTCTCTGTCGTTGCCGACATCGAAGACACCCACGGCGACGGACCACGAATCAACTCCGGAGAATTCAACGGACTAGAGCGCGAAGCTGCCGGCGATGCAATTGTGGCCAAGTTAGCCGAGCAAGACAAAGGCAAGAAGGCCAAAAACTTCCGTCTGCGCGACTGGTTGATTTCACGTCAGCGCTATTGGGGAACCCCAATCCCAATCATTCACTGTGACGCTTGCGGTGAGGTTCCGGTGCCAGAAGATCAGCTTCCAGTGGAACTTCCATCTGCAGAAGGCCTTGACCTAAAGCCGAAGGGTTCATCGCCACTCGGTGCCGCTGAAGACTGGGTCAACGTGCCTTGTCCAAATTGTGGCAAGCCAGCCAAGCGCGACTCAGACACCATGGACACCTTCGTGGACTCGTCTTGGTATTTCCTTCGCTACCTTTCACCGAAGAGTGAAACCGAAGCTTTCCCAATTGAAGCCGCCAAAGAGTGGGCTCCGGTCGATCAGTACGTTGGTGGTGTAACTCACGCGATTCTTCACCTTCTTTACGCCAGATTCTTCACCAAGGTTCTAAACGACATGGGCATGATCGATTTCAACGAACCTTTCACTCGGTTGCTGAACCAGGGCATGGTTCAGATGAACGGCTCGGCGATGTCGAAGTCGCGTGGAAACCTAGTTCGACTAAGTGACCAGCTCGAAGACCACGGTGTAGACGCAATTCGTTTGACCATGGCATTTGCCGGCCCGCCAGAAGATGACATCGACTGGGCAGATGTTTCACCCGCCGGTTCGGCCAAGTTCCTGGCTCGTGCCTGGCGCGCTGCATCGGATGTAACCAGTGCAGTGGGTGTTGATTTCTCGGCTGGAAATAAGGACCTACGCAAGGCGACTCATACCTTCCTTCGCGATTTTGGCCCGCTCGTTGAAAACTTCAAATTCAACGTTGGTGTTGCCAAGGTTATGGAACTCGTAAATTCACTTCGCAAGGCAATCGACGGCGAAGTTGGTGCAGCCGACCCTGCAGTTAGAGAAGCTGCCGAGGCGGTGGCCATTGGGCTCTCGTTGTTTGCACCTTACACTTCAGAGGATATGTGGGCTGTCCTTGGCCATGAGCCAGGGGTTGCTCTGGCAGGGCTGCCAGTTGCTGACGAATCGCTTTTGGTTGAAAACTCGATCGTTGCGATCGTCCAGGTTGATGGAAAGTTGCGCGACAAGTTTGAAGTTGCAACAGATATTTCAGCCGATGATTTGAAGGAAAAGGCTTTGAACTCTGACGCAATCAAACGTGCGATTGGTGACCGTGAAATTGCCAACATAATCGTTCGTGAACCAAAGCTTGTGAGTATCGCAACCAAGTAATCCACAGATCAGCCAGAGACTGCTCGAGGTAGTTCGCGAGAACCTAGTCTTTGGAAATGGAATGGCTCAAAAACAACTGGTTTCAAGCCAGAAGTGGTGATGTAAAGTCTCGCCGAAGATTGTTGATTCTTGCAGTAGCTATGGTTGTTGCCATTGCATTGCTGGTTTCTGGTCAAAGCTCGAGCCAGCCCATTTCAATCGCGGTTCATAAAACTGGCCATGTAGTTTCGAGTTCGTCCGGCTATGTTCATCTGACTGGCGCAGTCAAATCTCCTGGCGTATATCCAATTACCGCGGGAATGCGACTCTTCGAAGTGATTGCACTAGCTGGAGGGTTCACACTAAAAGCTGACCGAGCCAGTGTCAATTTGGCGAGAACCGTGAACGATGGTGAACAAATAATCGTGAGTGGAAGCAGTGCCTCACCGGTTACAGATGGGCTTATCCATTTGAATAAGGCAAGTGCGAGTGACCTCGATAAACTTCCAGGCATCGGGCCAACCTTGGCTCAGCGAATAATCGATTGGCGTGCTGCAAACGGAGGCTATAGATCGGTCGATGACCTGCGCAAAGTAGGCGGCATTGGAGAAAAACTATTCGCCGGAATTAGAAAACTCGTTTCCGTTTGAGACGTCGATTTCTTTATCTTTTCGTCACATTAGTAAGTCTTTATTTCGCTTCGTTTTTTGTGCAGAGTTCAATCTTGCAACCAGTTCAAGCGAAAGTTGCGGCGTCCGAGTTTAGAGAGTTGGATGTGAAATTTTGTGTTGATTACAAGGTTGGCACCCGATTTGCGATTAAAGTTACCGGCGGGGGATTGCCTAAAGGTTCAGCTGGGCTCCTATCAACCAAATCGATAGTGCTAATACCAGGAGACTGCCTAACTGCAAGCCTTCAATTAAGTAGGCCAAACGGATTTAACCGATTTGCATTCAACGCAAACCTAAAGCGCGCGCTATCGCCGGTTACACATAACAAGGACCTAATTTTCCTCAATTCCATTAGGGGCTTTGCTTCACACCTCACTGGAGACTCAGAAAACCTCGTTGCAGGTCTGGCGATTGGAATCGACACCGGACTCAGTAAACAGTTTTTACAAAACATGAAATCAACCGGACTTACTCATCTGACAGCGGTTTCCGGAGCAAACTGCGCCATCGTGCTCGCAGCATTTTGGTTTCTTGGAAAGAAACTGCGAATCGGCCGAAAGTTTAGATTCTTTGGATCGGTTGCAGCATTAGCGTTTTACGTTCTGCTCGTAGGGCCGCAACCATCGGTATTGCGAGCCGCTTTTCTTATGACGGTGGTGCTGTTTGCCTATGAATTTGGTAGAAAAGTTTGGATACCGGCAGCGCTCGGAATTGGTTCTGCATTGTTATTAGTGACAGACCCCTGGTTAGTTGCCGACTACGGTTTCTGGCTATCTGTTTTGGCAACTTTTGGTTTGGTAATTCTCACTCCCAAATTGACTGCAGCCTTTGAATTGCATCTACCCAAAAGTATTGCAGTTGCTTTGGCTGCCACAATTGCTGCTCAATTGTGGTGTCTGCCGTTGCTCGCCGAACTCCAGGGTGGTTTCACAACCTACTCAATACTTGCCAATCTTTTAGTTGAGCCAACTGTTCCATTGATTACTTTGCTTGGATTGCTTTCAATGATTACTGGGGCCATGTCGAATGTGCTTGGAACGGCACTTTTGTCAGTTCCGGAATTGTTTGCTAGATGGATTGTATTTGTCGCCAATTCACTGTCGGCCGCTCCTGTTCGATTGCTTGGACTACCAACGGGTGCAATCGGTTTCTTGCTCATTGCACTTTTCATAGTGTCATCAAGTATTGCTTTGCTCAAGAGAAACAAACTTGCGGTTCTCTCGAGTGTGCTTCTCCCATTGATTTGGTTTGGGTCGCAGTTGGGTGGCGCTGCAACGGCTTTGACTTGGCCAATTCAAGGATGGCAAATTGTTTCCTGTGACGTTGGTCAAGGTGACGCTCTGGTCATTAGAGGACTCGACAAGATTGCAGTTATCGATGTTGGAAAGGATCCCGACCTGATTGATGCATGCCTCGATCGAATTGGAGTAGCAAGAATCGATTTGTTGGTTCTCACCCATTTCGATTTGGATCACGTGGGCGGTATTTCAGGTGCGCTACGAGGCAGGAAGGTCATCGAGGCAATGGTTTCTCCGTATCATGACCCTCGCCCAGAAGCTGAAGCATTGAAACGCACGCTGGAAAGTATTGCGGGGGAAGTGGTTTCGCCTAAATTAGGAGCTCACGGCACCCTGGGAAATTATTCATGGCAGGTATTTAGTTCGCTTGAGGGAGATGCCCAGACGGCAAATCAGGGATCGCTTGGCATTCGTTTTGAATCGGCAGACGTAGTCATTTACACAATGGCTGACTTGGATGAATATGCACAGAATTTGGCGGTTGGGGCCGTTAGTGCATCGAGTAAACCAACAATCGTAAAAGTCTCCCATCACGGTTCAGCCGATCAGTCGCCAGATTTCTACAGCAAAATCGAAGCAGACCTTGGCCTGATTTCAGTAGGTTTAGGGAATCCCTATGGTCACCCAACATCTAAAATATTGAAAATCTTGAGTGCGACCCAAACCGAGGTTATGCGAACAGACAAATTGGGTTCGATTTCCGTACGGATTCAGCACGGACAAATCGATGCTCGCGTCTCAGGCGCTAGGTAGGCTGTACTTCGTGGGTAAAGCGAAAATCATCGAATGGCGTAGGGCTAGTCCTTCGCCGTTAATTTTGGTATTCGGGTCCGAAGAGTATTTTTCAGCTTCTGCCATTCGCCGAATCCGTGATTCACTTCGCTTGAACGAGCCAAGCCTAGAAATTTACGAAGTTGAAGCCAGCGAGTACGTTGCTGGGGATCTTGTAAATATGATTAGCCCTTCGCTTTTTTCCGATCCCAAATTGGTGATTATTAGGGGAGTAGAACGCGCTTCAGACGCTCTTATTGAAGAAGCAAAAGGTTTAGAAGTAGCCGATTTAGGCGATGCCACTGTCATTTTTCAACACGCCGGCACCAGCACGCGTGGGAAGGCGCTGCTAGACAGCATTCGTAATAACGATGAGGCAGTTGAAATTGCCTGCGCCAAAATCACCGACAAGGAAAAAGCAGCCTTCGTCCAGGCACATTTCACAGAAGCCGGTCGAAAATATTCACAGTCCGCGGTTCGAGCTTTGGTAGACGCATTTGGGCAGGATATTCCTGAACTAGCTGCGGCCTGCGATCAATTACTTGCCGATAGTGCCGAGCAAATCGACGAGACTTTGGTCGACCGCTACTTTGGTGGGCGCATTGAAGCGACGGCGTTTAACGTTTTCGACAAGGCCGTTGAAGGTCACGCCGGAGAGGCTTTGGTTTTACTGAGACACGCTCTTCAAACAGGAGATGATCCCATCAAGCTAATTGCCGGCATGGCATCTGGTTTGAAACGTATGGCTACCATCCTGAACGACCCTCGAGCAAGCGCTTCCAGCCTGGGTGTTGGCGACTGGGTCTTCAATAAGATTCGGAAGTCTACAAACGGCTGGGACGACGACGGAATGATTCGTGCCATTCAACTGCTCGCCGATGCTGATGCAGCTGCCAAAGGCGCCGAACGCCAGCCAGAATACCGACTCGAACAGCTTGTTGTTTTGATAGCTAATCGAGGCCGAGTTTGAGGCAAATAAAGGGCATTTGGATTGTCATCACTATTTTCCTGATTGCAATTATTTTGAGACCTCCTGTGGCTCAAATTGGCCCAATTCTTGATTTGATTCAGTCGAAACTTCAAATCAATAGCACGCAGACAGCCATTTTGGCGGCCGTCCCTGTTTTGTGTTTTGGTTTTGGGGCATTCGCAGCCCCCGCCTTAGTCAAGCGATTCGGCTTAAATAAGACAATTGTTTGGGTGATGGTAGTCATCACAATGGCAGTAGCTCTCAGACCGTACCTAGGGTTTTGGGGCCTATTAGTGGGAACCACGTTTGTCGGTTTGGCAATCGCGATTGCCAATGTTCTTCTGCCATCCATTGTTCGGACACGTTTCCCTAAAAGAGTCGCGATTCTAACCAGCGGATACACCACAATCCTCGCCGCCTCGGCAAGTTTCGCAGCTGCCTTTAGCTATCCAAGTGCCGCTGCGCTCGGTTGGCAATTAGCACTAGAGTTATGGGCTTTGCCCGCGGTATTGGCCTTGGTATTTTCACTTTCGCTAACTAGGGGAGAGGTGAGTAGAACACACTTCAGCGAAGTCGAAGGTTCCGGCGATTTTCAACTAATTGTCAAGTCGCCAATTGCATGGTCAATCACTGGCCTTTTCGGGATTCAATCACTCGGCTTTTATGCGCTTTTAGCTTGGTTACCCAACATGGCAATTGATTCTGGCATTTCACCAAGTAATGCCGGAGGGTTGCTTTCTCTAATGACTATCGTTGGCGTTCCTATCGGTTTGCTCTTATCGTCCAATTTTGGACGGTTTCGAAATCTTGCCCCAATCGGCGCACTTATTTCGGTGGTCACCATCGTTGGTTTAGTGCTTTTGATGCTTCACGTCTGGGTTCCAGCAGTGATCTTAATTGGTGTCGGACAGGCATCAAGTTTTCCGCTTTCACTGAGTTTAATCTCAACGAGGGCGGCAAATCAGCGTTTAACAACCATGCTTTCGTCCGTAGCGCAGGGTGCTGGGTACCTTTTAGCCGCCACGGGAACATTTATGTTTGGGTGGCTCGCCAAGTTCACCGGAAATTGGAAACTTAGTGTAATCGGACTCATTACGTTGACAAGTGTGCAGGTATTTGCTGCTTGGAAAGCCGGCAAGCCCAAGGTAATCCAATAAAAAAAATCCCGCCGATTTTCATCAGCGGGATTTTGACGTCTTAGCTTTAGAGAGCTGCGACCTTCTTGGCAATAGCCGACTTGCGGTTGGCTCCCTGGTTCTTGTGAAGAACACCCTTAGAAACTGCCTTGTCGATCTTCTTACCTGCGGTACGAAGCGCTTCGGTTGCTGCGGTCTTGTCTCCAGCGGTTGCTGCTTCACGAACTGCGCGGATAGCGGTCTTTACTTCGCTCTTCACTGCCTTGTTACGCTCTGCTGCCTTGGCGTTGGTGCCAATACGCTTGATCTGCGATTTAATGTTTGCCATTGTTCACTTTCGGAAAAAGTTTTGATTGGGATTCGCTTCGGATGGAGACACTCACCCGTAACAAACACCCAGCCTATCAGGGCTTAGGGCATAAGGGCAACCATTTATGCGAGAATGTATCAGTTGCGTTCGCAACAATTTGAGTTTGAATCCCAAGAGGTAAATTTTGTCGCCACGCGCTAAAACCAGGCTAGAGCCGGCGAAAACTAATCCGGATTTCATTCGCAACTTTTGCATCATTGCGCACATCGACCACGGCAAATCGACCCTCGCAGACCGAATGTTGCAACTCACGGGTGTTGTCGATGATCGTTCGATGCGTGCTCAGTACCTAGACCGCATGGACATCGAACGTGAACGCGGTATCACCATTAAGTCGCAGGCCGTTCGAATGCCTTGGGAGCTTGACGGTCAAACCTATGCGTTGAACATGATTGACACTCCTGGTCACGTGGACTTCACCTATGAGGTTTCCCGATCCCTAGCAGCCTGTGAAGGCGCCGTGTTGCTAGTAGATGCTGCGCAAGGAATTGAAGCTCAAACTCTGGCCAATCTTTACCTTGCAATGGAAAACGATCTACAGATCATTCCAGTTCTGAACAAGATTGACCTGCCTGCCGCCCAACCAGAAAAATATGCAGAAGAACTTGCCAACTTGATTGGCGGAGATCCAGCTGATTGCCTTCGAGTTTCGGGTAAGACCGGAATTGGGGTTGACGCGCTTCTAGACAAAATTATTCGCACTGTTCCGCACCCAGTTGGCGACCCAAATGCTCCCGCGCGAGCCATGATTTTTGACTCTGTCTATGATTCGTACCGTGGTGTTGTAACTTACGTTCGAATGATTGATGGCCATTTGGCGCCGCGCGAGAAAATCCAAATGATGTCTACTCGGGCCGTCCATGAAGCTCTTGAAATTGGTGTTTCATCACCAGAACCAGAACCAACCAAGGGGCTTGGTGTTGGTGAGGTTGGCTACTTGATTACCGGTGTAAAGGATGTTCGCCAGTCGAAGGTTGGCGACACCGTTACCACCGTGGCCAAGCCTGCCACTGAAGCACTTAAGGGTTATTCGGAACCACTACCTATGGTGTTTTCCGGTATTTACCCAATCGACGGTTCAGATTACCCAAACCTTCGCGAAGCACTAGATAAGTTGAAACTCTCCGATGCGGCCTTGGTTTACGAACCGGAAACTTCGGTTGCGCTTGGCTTTGGCTTCCGCTGCGGATTCCTTGGCCTTTTGCACCTTGAAATTGTCACCGAACGCCTGGAACGTGAATTCGGTCTAGATCTAATTGCAACGGCGCCTTCAGTGGTTTATGAAGTCACCATGGACACTGGCACGGAAATCACCGTGACCAACCCGTCAGAGTTTCCAACCGGAAAAGTGAAAAAGGTTCTAGAGCCAATGGTCAAGGCAACCATTCTGGCTCCCAAAGATTATGTCGGTGTAATCATGGAACTTTGCCAGGGTAGGCGCGGTGTCATGATCGACATGCAGTATCTAGGTGAAGATCGAGTCCAGCTTCGATATACCCTGCCACTGGCGGAAATTGTTTTCGACTTCTTTGACCAACTAAAGAGCAAAACGCAGGGTTATGCATCTCTTGACTATGAAGAAGATGGCCTTGCCGAGGGCGATTTGGTTAAAGTGGACATTCTGCTTCAGGGTGATCAAGTCGATGCATTTAGCGCCATTGTCCACAAAGACAAAGCGTATGCCTATGGAGTTTTGATGACTGGAAAACTACGCGAGTTGATTCCACGCCAGCAATTTGAGGTGCCAATTCAGGCGGCAATCGGTGCGCGAATCATTGCTCGTGAGTCAATTCGGGCGATGCGTAAAGACGTTCTTGCCAAGTGTTATGGCGGTGACATCTCTCGTAAGCGCAAACTTCTCGAAAAGCAAAAAGAGGGTAAGAAGCGCATGAAGATGGTTGGGCGCGTTGAAGTACCTCAAGAGGCCTTCATTGCCGCGCTTTCCACCGGCGATGAGAAAAAGGGCGACAAGAAAAAGTAATGTCTACTTTTCACGGTTACGTCCATGTGCCGTTTTGTAAAGTCCGCTGTGGATACTGCGACTTCAACACCTATACAGCAACCGAGTTGCAGGGCTACCCCCAAACGGCCTTCATTTCAAATCTCCAGGTTGAGATCGAGTTAGCTAAACAATCGGTTGGTGACCGAGAACTCCAGACGATATTTTTCGGCGGCGGTACTCCAACACTTCTTCCAGCTAACGAATTGGCTGAGGCGCTTGAGTTATTGCAAAGAAACTTTGGTATCGCTGACGGTGCCGAAATTACAACTGAAGCTAACCCAGACACAGTCGATGAAAGTTATTTGAAAACCCTCAAGTCTGCTGGGTTTAACCGACTCTCATTTGGTATGCAGTCGGCAGTGCCGGAGGTTTTGGCCACCTTGGAGCGAACGCACAATCCGGCTGGTGTCGCAGAAAATGTCGCCATAGCAAAACGCCTGGAATTTCAGACTTCGGTCGATCTTATTTACGGCGCTCCAGGGGAAACCATGGAACAGTGGCAAGAATCGGTTCACGCAGCACTTGCAATGCAAACGGATCACATTTCCGCTTATGCGCTAATTGTGGAACCAGCCACCAAGTTGGCACGGCAAATTGCATCTGGAGAGAAGCCGCAACCAGACGAGGATCTTCAAGCCGATAAGTACGAGTGGCTAGATTACACGCTGGCTGAGGCTGGGTTTGAGTGGTACGAACTGAGTAACTGGTCCAGGGAATTAGGCACCGCTTCGAGGCACAACATGGCGTACTGGCAAGGAATGGATTGGTGGGGGTTTGGACCTGGTGCCCACAGTCACGTTGCTGGTCGTCGTTGGTCTAACGTAAAGCACCCAACGACGTACGCAAAGCACCTTTCCGAAGGGCAAATTCCGAGCATTGACGGAGAACTACTTTCGGTAATCGAGCAACAAGAAGAGCGGGCAATGCTCGAACTCAGGCTTAAAGCTGGGTTGCAACTGGATGTTGTGAAGTCGCTAAATGAATCACATGCCAAAGCCGTTTCTGAATTAGTTGCCGATGGGTTGATCGATGGCCGACAGGCACTGCAAGGTCGAGCCGTCTTGACACTGCAGGGGCGATTGCTCGCTGATTTTGTCCTTCGTAAGCTCCTAGGTCTATAGCAATTCCAAGGGTAATATTGGCACTCAGGAGTATCGAGTGCTAATTGGAGGTGCCATGATTTCGGAACGTAGCTTCGAAGTTCTGCGCGCCATTGTTCAGGATTATGTAAGTACTCGCGAACCGGTTGGTTCAAAAGCGTTGTTAGACCGTCACGGTTTTGGGGTTTCGTCGGCGACAATTCGCAATGACATGTCGATTCTCGAAGAAGAAGGCTTAATTCACGCTCCACACACTTCGGCTGGCCGCGTTCCCACTGATAGCGGATACAGGCTGTTTGTAGATCGACTAAATGATTTGAAGCAGTTGTCACTGGCCGAGCGCCAAGCTATGGAAACTCTGCTATCTGGTAGCGCTGACCTAGATGAAATATTGGGGCGAAGCGTTCGCATGTTGTCGCAGTTGACCAACCAGGTGGCCATGGTTCAATACCCAACACTTGGAAAAGCCAAGGTGCGAGGTTTCGAGTTAGTACCAGTCACCGATACCAAGGTGATGGTGATGCTAATTTCCGACAACGGTCGAATTCAACAGCACGTTGTAGATTTCGGGGTAAACGTTGAGCTTGAACTTTTGACTAGGGTTCGTGGGCACATCATCGATTTGATTCTCGGCTTGCCTCTTTCTGATGTTGCAAAGGTAACCACCAAACTTCCTGAAGCTTTTGAGGCTAGAGACCACCAATTCGTTGAATCTGTGGTTCTAAACCTCCTTGATCAGGTGGATGCCAACCGCCAGGACAAATTGGTGCTCGCCGGAACCGCAAACCTTGTTAGATCTGAAATAGATTTTGGTGGAAATGTTTCGCCGCTTTTAGATGCCATTGAAGAACAGGTGGTTTTGTTGCGATTGATTTCTGAAATGGAAGCCGACAGCAACGGGGTTAGTTTGCTTATCGGTTCCGAAAATCACATCGAAGGCTTGAGCCAGACTAGTGTCCTAGTGTCTGGCTACGGCGCGGTGGATGAACCACTCGCCAAGGTTGGTGTTTTGGGCCCAACGCGCATGGATTACTCAACCAATATTTCTGCTGTTCGAGCAATTGCTCGCTACCTTTCAAAGAGCCTAGGAGTCTAAATTGGCCGACCACTACGACGTCCTCGGTGTTGCCCGAGACGCATCTGACGATCAAATCAAAAAGGCCTACCGCAAGCTTGCGCGTGAGCTTCACCCAGATGTGAACCCGGAGCCTGAGGCCCAGGAGCGTTTCAAATTAGTTACTCACGCATACGAGGTGCTTATCGATGTTGAGCAGCGCCGAAACTACGACATGGGCGGTTCGAACCCATTCGGTGGCAATGCGAATTTTGGCTTCGGGGACATCTTTGACTCATTCTTTGGCGGAGGGCAACGGGGGCCGCGTTCGCGCCAGCAACGCGGTGAAGATGCGCTGCTACGTATCGACCTAACGCTTCAAGAAGCAGTTTTCGGTGTCGCGAAGTCAATCGACATTGAGACAGCAATACTTTGCGAAAGCTGTAGTGGATCTTGTTGCCAGCCCGGCACCGACCTCCGCACCTGCGATGTTTGTGGAGGTTTAGGTCAGATTTCACGTCAAGTTCGAAGTCTGCTCGGCAATGTGATGACTTCGCAGCCTTGTAATGCTTGTCGTGGTTTTGGGCAGGTTGTTGAGAGCCCGTGTGTATCCTGCCGTGGCCAAGGTCGAGTTCGCGCCAGCCGCAGCCTCGATCTCAACATTCCCGGTGGTGTTGAAGATGGTCTGCGACTGCAACTTTCAGGTCAGGGCGAAGTTGGTTTCGCAGGTGGTCCAAGTGGTGACATTTACCTAGACATTCGGGTAAAGGCAGACGACACTTTCAGTCGATCCGGCGATGACATAACCTGCGTACTCACTGTTCCAATGCACGAAGCTGCGCTCGGTTGCCAAGTACCTATCGAAACCTTCGATGGCCAGGTTGATCTAGAAGTTTCACCCGGAACCCAATCCGGCGACCAGATCACAGTGAAGGGTAAGGGTTCAAACAAACTTCGCCATCAGGGCCGTGGCGATCTCGTAGTGACCATCGAAGTGGGCACCCCACAGAAACTAGACAGCAAGCAGAAGGAACTACTTCGTCAACTTGCCAAGCTTCGTAAGAACGACGCCCCGGCTCTCAAGAAACATTCGCACGGACACTTTGGTAAGCGTCGCTAATGGTTGCACCGCTCTTTTTCGCAGCTAACATTTCTTCGCTCAGATCTGGTTCTGAGTTCGTCTTAGACGGACCTGAAGGAAAACACGCCGCAGTAGTTCGTCGTATGCGGGCCGGTGAGGCAATTCAATTGACAGACGGCAAAGGTTTCAGAGTTTCTGGTTCAGTCTCACGAGTCGATGGTGCAAGTGTGATTGTTTCAGTAGCTGAAAACAAAGTTGAAACATTTCCAAAACTTCAGTTGACCCTGGTTCAGGCGCTCGCGAAAGGTGACCGAGACGAACTCGCGGTTCAAGCGGCCATCGAATTGGGTGCACTTTCAGTTATCCCTTGGCAAGCGACTCGATCTGTTTCCCGTTGGGACGGACCAAAAGCTTCAAAGGGTCGGGCACGCTGGCAGGCCATTGCGTCTGAGGCTGCCAAGCAGTCACTTCGAGTGTGGGAACCTGAAGTGAAGAATATGGTTTCGACCAAGGAATTAGCTCGTTTAGTTGGCGACTTTGACTTGGTTTTAGTGCTCGATCCAACAGCGAACTCATCGATTACGGGTCTTGGAGCAATCGCTGGAAGAATCGCCATCGTGGTCGGGCCGGAGGGTGGCGTGGATGAACTTGAACTAAATGAACTTGAAGTGTCTGGTGCAAAACGAGTCCATCTTGGTGCCGGAATCCTACGTACTTCAACCGCAGGGTTGGCAGCGATTTCATATCTGGTTGGCTCTGCTGGTCTCTGGGAAAGCGCGGAATAGACTGGAGCCATGAGTGACTGCGTTTTTTGCAAGATTGTTGCCGGTGAAATTCCGTCCAAGTTGGTAGCCGAGTCTGAGCACGCCATTGCATTTAATGACATCAAACCTGCGCAGCCAATTCACGTTCTAATCGTTCCTAAGAAACATTTCAATGACGTCGCAGACCTTGCCGCTCGTGATGAAGTAGTTCTCTTGGACGTTATGCGTCTCGGAACCCAGGTTGCTGAAGATCTTTCCATAGGTTCATTCCGTTTCCAGTTCAACACTGGCGAAGAAGCTGGCCAGACCGTATTCCACGCTCACGGCCATATCACCAGTAAGACTCCTAGGGCTTAGATGACTTTTCAGCCTTCAAGAGACTTTGAACTTGTTATCGAGAACACCTCCGTTGCTGAAATTTTTGGGCCAAACGATGTACTTCTCAAGGAACTAGAAATCCAGTTTCCGGGACTTGAAGCCACTGCAAGAGGTACCCAAATCACTCTTCGCGGAAGCAATGCTGATTGTGAATCAGCCAAGCGCATCATTGATCAACTCACTAATTTGGCCGCCACCGGTTTCCGCCTAGGTTCGGAGGACATTCGACGATCCACCAGTATGGTCGCTTCTAACCAAGCCGCTAGGCCAGCTGAGGTTTTGAGTCAAAGTATTTTGAGCTCTAAGGGGAAGTCGATTCGCCCGAAGACTATCGGTCAGAAGGCCTATGTTGATGCGATTGATAACAACACCATCGTTTTCGGTATTGGTCCTGCCGGTACCGGCAAGACCTACCTGGCAATGGCTAAGGCTGTGCAGGCACTTCAGCGCAAAGAGATTAGCCGCATTATCCTCACTCGACCTGCCGTTGAAGCTGGAGAGCGGTTGGGGTTTCTTCCGGGAACACTCAATGACAAAATTGATCCCTATCTTCGCCCACTCTTTGATGCTCTACACGAAATGCTTGATCCGGAAACAATTCCCAAGCTAATGACTTCCGGAACTATTGAGGTTGCTCCACTTGCATACATGCGAGGGCGAACCCTCAATGATGCCTTCGTGATTCTTGATGAAGCTCAAAACACCACACCAGAGCAAATGAAAATGTTTTTGACCAGACTCGGTTTCAACTCGAAAATGGTGGTAACCGGAGACTCGACTCAGGTAGACCTACCGGGAGGAATGTCTGGCTTGAAGACGGCTCGAGAAGCCTTGAAGGGCATACAGCATATGCATTTCGCGGAATTGTCGTCCGCAGACGTGGTGCGCCACAACCTGGTTGCAAAGATTGTCGATGCATACGGGAAATTTGAAGCTAAGTCTCAGAAAAGAAGCGAAAAGTAATGACCATCGAAATCAATAATGAATCTGCTGAGGCCGTGGATGAAGCCAGAGTCCTCGCCCTCGCAAGTTTCGCTCTCGACAAATTGCGTATTCATCCAAACGCAGAACTTGCGATTCAATTTGTAAATGAAGATGCCATGACAACACTGCATGTGCAATGGATGGATGAACCCGGCCCAACCGATGTTCTTTCGTTCCCGATGGACGAGTTGCGTCCGGGTAATGATCTCGAACTCAGCGAACCGGGTCTGCTTGGCGACATCGTTATCTGCCCACAGGTGGCTGCTGCTCAGGCGATTTCTGCAGGGCACGAAACGATTAATGAAGTATTACTTTTGGCCACCCACGGCATTCTTCACCTTCTCGGCTACGATCACGCGGAACCCGATGAAGAAAAAGAAATGTTCGGTCTTCAAAGGGATATTTTGACAGCATTCTATGAATCGGAGCTCAACTAGTTTGTTCACAGTAGCTATCTGGGTTGCGGTTGTAATTGCTTTTGCAGTAATTATTCTGTCGATTCTTGCTGCAGCCATGAAACGCGAGCTCAACGAATTTTCGCGGCATGAGTCACTAGGGTTCATAAGGCTGGCTCTGGTTGGAGCTTTTGGTGTGGTGGTCACTCAGGGGCTTACCGTTTTACCAATCAGCTGGTACTGGCTCACGGCGATAGTGCTTTCGATAACGGCAATCTTGCTTATTACTTCCCAGTTGCTCGCAAAAGGTTTGGGTCATCGTAAATTCGGTCAGAGCGTGGCCAAAATCGCGAAACCATTTGTGAAATCAATTGACTTAATTTTTACGCCCATTGCATCCAAGCCCATTGAAGAGCCTGAAGAGTTCGAACAAGAATTCATGGATTCGGTTGAAGATTTCGGTGAAACCGTGGTTCGCGAAATCATGGTTCCACGAATCGATATTGTTTCGATAGGTGGCGACAAGAACCTTCAAGAAGCACTTCGAAAATTCATGGAATCTGGTTTTTCGCGTCTACCCGTGCGTGGAAAAAATATCGATGACCTAGTGGGTGTGCTGTACCTGAAAGACGTTGCAAGAGTCTTTAGCGACAATTCAACGCGATTAAGCCAAGAAACTGCCGAATCGTTGGCTCGCAAACCCATGTTTGTGCCCGACTCAAAGCCGGTAGAAGAGCTTCTAAAGGAAATGCAAATAAAGGCCACCCACGTTGCGGTCGCCATTGACGAGTACGGCGGGGTTGCTGGCCTTGTGACAATGGAAGACGTCATCGAAGAGTTGGTCGGTGAAATAAACGATGAATACGACCGCGAACGCCCAGATATTGAAGTGCTTGCGGAAGATGTTTTGCGTGTGTCAGCGAAATCCTCACTTTTCGAGTTGGGGGAGCGCATTGGTCTAGAACTTGAAGACGATGACATCGACAGCGTCGGTGGTTTAGTTACCAAGCTATTGGGTCGACTTCCTCGCGGCGGCGATCAAGTTCATCAATCGGGTTTGACTCTCACCGCGGAACGCTTTGAGGGCAGAGACAAACGACTAGTCACCATCCTGGTGAAAGTTGATCAAGCAGTATTAGCGCTCGGAGAAGAAGAATGACCGATTTTAGATCTGGATTTGTATCATTTGTAGGTCGCCCGAATGTTGGTAAGTCAACTCTGACAAATGCTTTGGTTGGAGAAAAGGTCGCTATTACCAGTGCAAAACCTCAAACCACTCGCCGTGCCATCCGAGGTATTGCCAACCGTGAATCCGGTCAATTGATTCTGGTTGATACCCCCGGGCTTCACCGTCCTAGAACCCTTTTGGGTGAACGTTTGAACAGTCTGGTTGAGACAACTTTAGGTGATGTAGACGTGATTGGCTTCTGCATTCCAGCCAACGAAAAAATCGGACCAGGTGATGGTTTTATCAACGAGCAATTGTCAAAATATCGGCGCGCGAAGCTTGTAGCAATTGTGACTAAGAGCGAAACCGTCTCGCGAGATGCACTCGCTCAGCAGCTGCAAGCAGTTTCCGAACTTCGCGATTGGAAAGCAATCATTCCGGTCTCGGCAGTTTCTGGTGAGCAAGTTGTTGAGCTAGCCGAGTTACTCATTGAAATGCTTCCGGTTTCACCGGCGCTCTACCCAATCGATGTAGCCACTGACGAATCGATGGAGCAGCGGATCTGCGAATTGGTTCGCGAGGCTGCTCTTGAAGGAGTCCACGACGAACTTCCTCACTCAATCGCGGTCACCATTGACGAAATGGGGGAGCGAGAGGGCGGGAACCTCTATGACATTCATGCCAACGTTTGGGTCGAGCGAGACTCTCAGAAGGGAATCATCATTGGCAAGGGCGGCTCGCGCTTGAAAGATGTTGGTTCAAAAGCACGTAAAGAAATCGAGCAACTTCTTGGAAGAAAAGTGTTCCTGAGTCTTCGAGTTAAGGTTTCGGCCGACTGGCAACGAGACCCTAAGGCATTGGGACGTCTGGGCTTCTAACTTCCTTTGGTGCTAACCTAAAACCATGTTTGCTCTACTCCTGCTTAGCAGCCGCGACGAGGCTTAACCTAGCCATCCTTAGTCGCGGAGTTTCGCTTGCAGCTAGATAAATCGTCTTAGACAAACAAACGAAAGAGCAACAGATGCGCAATCAACAAAAACCTTCAGGAATGCCGGTCCACAAATACCAACCTTTCCACGAACAAATCAACGTATCACTGGCCGACCGCACCTGGCCTTCAAAGAGAATAACCGCGGCACCTATTTGGTGTGCGGTTGACCTACGTGATGGAAATCAAGCTCTTATCGATCCGATGAGTCCTGAGCGCAAGTTGAAGATGTTCAAGCTACTTGTGAACATGGGTTATAAGGAAATTGAGGTTGGATTTCCTAGCGCCAGCCAAACCGATTTCGACTTCGTTCGACTTCTAATCGAGGACGGCCACATTCCAGACGACGTGGTCATTCAGGTACTTACCCAAGCCCGAGATCACTTGATTGAACGAACCTTTGAGTCTCTCAAGGGTTCAAAGCAAGCCGTAGTTCACTTCTATAACTCGACTTCGGTACTACAGCGCCGGGTTGTTTTCAACCAGGACAAAGACGGAATCAAGGAAATTGCCCTGCATGCCGCCCGTAAGTGTAAGGAACTCGAGTCGACTCTCGAAGGCACCACGGTTTTCTACGAATATTCCCCAGAGAGCTACACCGGAACAGAACTTGAGTACGCGGCCGAGGTTTGCAACGCGGTCGTTGAAATCATCGATCCAAACCCCGAGCACAAAATGATCTTGAACCTGCCAGCCACCGTAGAAATGGCAACCCCGAATATCTACGCAGATTCCATCGAATGGATTAGCCGCAATTTGGATCGGCGAGACAGTGTTTTGATTTCACTTCACCCGCACAACGACCGAGGGACTGCTGTTGCAGCTGCTGAACTTGGTTATCTAGCCGGTGCAGATCGAATTGAAGGTTGCCTATTTGGAAATGGCGAACGCACCGGAAACGTTGACCTAGTCACTCTCGGTATGAACCTATTTAGCCAGGGTATTGACCCGCACCTTGACTTCAGTGACTTAGATGAAATCAAGCGCACTGTTGAATATTGCAATCAATTGCCGGTACCGGAACGTGCTCCTTATGGTGGTGACTTGGTTTACACCGCATTCTCTGGCTCGCATCAAGATGCCATCAAGAAGGGCTTCGAACTCATGGGTAAGGAAGCCGCCGAGAAGGGTGTCTCTGTAGACGATCTGGTCTGGGCAGTTCCTTACCTTCCAATCGACCCAAAGGATGTAGGCCGATCTTACGAGGCAGTCATTCGTGTGAACTCTCAGTCGGGAAAGGGTGGCGTCGCGTATCTTTTGAAGAGCGATCACTCACTTGACCTTCCTCGCAAACTTCAGATCGAGTTCTCTCGAGTGGTTCAGAACAAGACTGACGCCGAGGGTGGCGAGGTTTCTAGCGAAAAGCTTTGGGATATTTTCACCGACGAGTATTTACCGGCTGCAGTAGATGCAAACAAGTGGGGTCGTTTCGAACTTAGAAAGATTGCCACCAACTCAGACATGGATGGAAGCGTTGAATTAGACGTAGTACTTCGTGATGGCTCTGGAGAAGTTACGGCGCACGGAACAGGAAATGGACCGATATCGGCATTCATCGACGTCCTTGGTCAGCTTGGAGTTTCCACTCGTCTGCTCGATTATGTTGAACACACACTGAGTGCTGGCGGCGATGCTCAGGCAGCTTCCTACATTGAGCTAGAAGTCTCCGGCCAGACTCTTTGGGGTGTGGGAATCGATGGTGACATAGCTACCGCATCACTCAAGGCTCTGATCTCAGCAGTCAACCGTTCTTTGCGCTAATAATGCCGGTCTACCGCGACGAGGCAGTGATAATTCGAACCCACAAATTGGGTGAGGCCGATCGCATCGTGACGATGCTTTCTCGTTATCACGGGCTAATTAGGGCGGTTGCAAAAGGCGTTCGACGCACTACGTCAAAATTTGGTTCCAGACTTGAACCCTTCATGGTTGTTGACATTCAGTTGCACGAGGGTCGAAACCTAGACACGGTGAACCAGGTTGAAACCCTAAATACTTACGGCGGTCAAATAATCGAGGACTATCCGGCCTATACAGCTGCAACCGTGATGGTCGAGACCGCAGAGAAACTTGCCAGTGGCGAAACTTCACCACAGCAGTATTTACTTTTAGTGGGTGGTCTTCGAGCCTTGGCCAACAAGGATCATGATTCAAGCTTGATTCTGGATTCATACTTGCTGCGAGCGCTCTCGGTTGCTGGATGGGCACCAAACTTCACCGATTGCGCCCGATGTGGCAAACCTGGATTGCACCAGGACTTCGTTCTCCAGGCGGGCGGCATGGTTTGTCACGAATGCCGAATCGCTGGAGCGGTCAAGTTGAATGAAGCCAGCGCAAGATTGCTTGGAGCACTTTTAGCCGGCGACTGGGAATATGCCGACCAAACCGATGAACCAACCAGAGCCTCGGCTTCAGGTGTAGTTGCCGCATATTCGCAATGGCACATCGAACGCGGACTAAAATCACTACAACATGTCGAACGTACCTAAATTCACTAAAGTGCCAATGCACGTTGCCATCGTTATGGATGGAAACGGTCGCTGGGCTAATGAACGCGGACTCACTCGTGTCGAAGGTCACAAGGCAGGCGAAGTTGCTCTACTCGACGTGGTCGAAGGCGCCATTCAGGCTGGGGTCAAGTATTTGACTGTCTATGCCTTTTCAACTGAGAACTGGAAACGATCACCCGACGAGGTTCGCTTTCTAATGGGCTTCAATCGAGAGGTCTTACAGCGTCGCCGAGACACTCTAAACGGTTGGGGAGTGAGAATTCGCTGGGCTGGACGACGTCCTAAGTTGTGGGCGAGCGTAATTCAGGAACTTCAAGATGCCGAGAAATTAACAGCCAAAAACAAATCTCTCACCTTAACCATGTGCGTAAACTACGGCGGACGCATTGAGCTTGTGGATGCGATCAACCAAATAACCGAGGACGTTACATCTGGGAAATTACGTGCCGGAAGTGTGACCGAGAAAACCGTTCAACGCTATTTGCAGACTTCAGAGCTACCCGACGTCGACCTTTTTTTACGTTCATCCGGCGAACAACGTACTTCAAATTTCTTGCTCTGGCAGTCTGCCTACGCTGAATTTGCGTTCGATGAGACACTCTGGCCAGACTTCCGCCGCGAACACCTGTGGCAAGCCATCGAAGAGTTCGGTAATCGATCTCGTCGATTCGGAAAGGCAGTAGACAACCCAAAAGGTCCTGCTTCTAAGTAGAATTGAGACTTCGCACACACATTGGTTTACATCCAGTAGACCGATAGAAACATGGAGTTCAAGTGGCCACCCCAAACCGTCTAGATTCGGTAATTTCCCTCGCAAAACGCCGCGGATTTGTTTTTCAAGCTGGAGAGATTTACGGAGGCAGTCGTTCAGCCTGGGACTACGGACCACTCGGTGTTGAACTCAAGGAAAACATCAAAAAGCAGTGGTGGCGCACCATGGTTCAAAGCCGCGATGACATCGTCGGTTTGGACTCCTCGGTCATCCTTCCTCGCAAG
Organism: Microbacteriaceae bacterium; assembly: GCA_947447395.1. Classification (GTDB taxonomy): domain Bacteria; phylum Actinomycetota; class Actinomycetes; order Actinomycetales; family Microbacteriaceae; genus Rhodoluna. Next base: position 58,529 of record CANFJH010000001.1, read on the forward strand.
GTGTGGGAAGCGTCAGGGCACGTTCGAGAATTTTCAGACCCACTAATCGAGTGCACCAGCTGTCACAAACGCTTTCGCCAAGATCACCTTGAGGAAGCTTTCGAGGAAAAGAAGGGTCGCCCGCCTGTAAGCATGGCAGACATTGCCTGCCCTAACTGTGGCGGGAAAGACTCTTGGACCGAACCAAAGGCATTCAATGGCCTACTTCAGACTTTCCTAGGTCCTGTGGCTGCTGAGGAAGGTCTTCACTACCTTCGACCGGAAACGGCTCAGGGTATCTTCGTGAACTTCGCCAATGTGCTTGGTGCCGCTCGCATGAAGCCTCCTTTCGGTATCGGACAAATCGGTAAGTCGTTCCGAAACGAAATCACACCTGGGAACTTTATCTTCCGCACTCGCGAGTTCGAACAGATGGAAATGGAATTCTTTGTTGAGCCAGGCACCGACGAACAGTGGCACGACTACTGGATCGAACAGCGCATGAACTGGTACACCGATCTTGGAATTAACCCAGACAACCTTCGCCTATACGAGCACGCCAAGGAAAAGCTTTCGCACTATTCAAAGCGCACCGTTGACATTGAGTACAAGTTCGGTTTCCCTGGTAGCGAATTTGGTGAACTTGAGGGTATCGCCAACCGCACCGACTTTGACCTGACCACTCACTCTCGTGAATCCGGTTCCGACCTCAGTTACTTCGACCAAAACAAGAACGAGCGTTGGACTCCATACGTTATCGAGCCAGCAGCCGGCCTAACCCGCTCGCTAATGGCGTTCCTGGTTGATGCTTACTCGGAAGATGAGGCTCCAAACACCAAGGGTGGCGTAGACGTTCGCACCGTGCTTCGCCTCGACTACCGCTTAGCTCCGGTCAAGGCCGCTGTGCTTCCACTCAGCCGCAACGAAGAATTGTCACCAGTTGCCCGCAACCTCGCACAAGAACTACGTGGCTACTGGAACATTGATTTCGATGATTCAGGTGCTATCGGTCGACGTTACCGTCGCCAAGACGAAATTGGAACTCCATTCTGCATTACCGTAGACTTCGAAACTCTTGAAGACCAGGCGGTTACTGTTCGCGAGCGCGACACCATGCAGCAGGAACGTGTCTCGCTAGACAAACTTCGCGGTTACCTTAGCGAGAGACTTCTCGGCTAAGAGTGACCCAGGTCAGCCAAAAGCCAGCACTTCAATACGGGAAACTTGCAATTGCAACTCCCGTAGTGCTTGCGCCTATGGCTGGAATCACCAACACCGCGTTTCGTAGACTCTGTCGCGAATTTGGCGGCGGGTTGTTTGTATCCGAAATGGTTACCTCACGGGCCTTGGTCGAGCGAACCGAAGAGTCGCTGCGATTAGTGGGACATCACGAAAGCGAAGACATCCGCTCGGTCCAGCTATATGGCGTCGATCCAAAGACCATCGCAGAAGCAGTAACCATGCTTGTTGCCGAAAACCGGGCCGACCACATCGACCTGAATTTTGGTTGCCCGGTTCCTAAAGTCACTCGCAAAGGTGGGGGAGCAGCCCTGCCTTGGAAGTCGGATCTGTTTAGCGATATTGTCAATGCCGCAGTTAAGGCGGCCGGGGAAATCCCATTGACGGTAAAAATGCGCAAGGGTATCGATGCCGATCATTTGACATACCTTGATGCCGGCAAGGCAGCCCGAGACGCTGGGGTTACTGCAATCGCTCTTCACGGTCGCACCGCCAGCGACTACTATTCGGGCAATGCCGACTGGGATTCAATAGCCAAGCTTCGCGAGTCCTTGCCCGATGTTCAGGTTCTGGGCAACGGCGATATCTGGTCGGCGGGAGACGCAATTCGAATGATGCGTGAGACCGGCGTTGACGGCGTCGTGGTTGGTCGCGGGTGTCTCGGTCGTCCATGGCTATTTGGAGACCTTCAGGCTGCGTTTGATGAGTATTTGCGAGACCCGAACTCAGAGGCAGCGATTGATCCCATCCAGCCTAACTTGGGTCAGGTCGGTCAAGCTTTTAAGCGCCACGCAGAACTTTTGGTCGAATTTTTCGAGAGCGAAATGCACGCTTGTCGAGATATTCGAAAGCATGTTGCATGGTATTTCAAAGGTTATCCGGTGGGCGGAGAATTCCGCGCGGCGTTGGCTCAGGTGGAGTCACTTTCCCACATGGATGAAATCTTGGCGACTCTGGACGGCGATCAGCCTTATCCTGGTGCCGAAGCCGAGGGTCCACGAGGTCGTCTTGGTGGGGCAAAGGTTTGTTCGTTGCCTGAAAATTGGTTGAATTCGCGCACACTTGATTTGAAGGCAAGCGAAGTCTTGCTTGATGCAGAGATTGGGGTATCCGGTGGTTAGTCTTCCCCCAATCGGTTACTCACTTTTTGACGAAGAACGAATGCTAACTGAAGTTCGAAGCGGAACCCAAAGACGAAATGAATTTAGTCGTGACCGCGCAAGGGTTCTGCATTCATCAGCTCTACGCCGACTCGGAGCTAAGACCCAAGTGCTGTCGCCTGCATCAGGAGACTTTGCTCGAACCCGTCTAACTCATTCGCTTGAGGTAGCTCAAATTGGTCGAGAAATGGCACTCACTTTAGGTATTGACCCTGATTTGGTTGACATGGCGTGCCTCGCGCACGATTTAGGGCACCCTCCATTCGGTCACAACGGAGAAAAGGCTTTGAACGAGTGGTCGAAGCAATTTGGCGGCTTTGAGGGCAATGCACAAACTTTGCGCTTATTGACACGTATCGAGCCAAAAGTATTTTCGGCAGATGGTTTTCCATTAGGCCTAAACCTAACTCGCGCGGCCCTAGATGCTGCCTGCAAGTACCCTTGGTCTCGAGATAATGGCGTATTTGATGACGGCGGGGGAGCTCGCTCCAGCAAATTTGGTGTTTACGAAGATGATGTGGAAGTTTTCAATTGGCTCAGAGTCGGTGCACCAGATCGACAAAAGAGCATGGAAGCTCAGGTCATGGACTTCGCTGATGATGTAGCGTACTCGGTTCACGACTATGAGGATGCCACCGTCGAAGGTTTTATAAAACTTGACCAGATCAGCAACCCAAATTATCGCCAGCAACTGCTTGCAGATATTTTAGTTTGGGCGGGCTCATCGCAAACCGCCGATGAAATTGAGGCAGCTCTAATCCGACTCCAGAAACTTGACGGGTGGCTATTATTCTTCGATGGCAGTGACCGAGCCCACGGAGATTTGAAGAATCTAACCAGCGCACTAATTGGCTCGTTTGTATCTAGAACCGTTGACGCTACAGCAGACGTCTACACCGGCTTACTGTCGCGTTATCGGGCGAATTTGGTCGTACCTGATGAAGTGAAATCGGAAATTGCAGTACTTAAGGGATTAGTTTCTTCGTTCTTAATGTCTCATGAGTCTCGGCGCGAATATTATGAACGTCAGCGTGAACTAGTCATTGAGCTTGCCGACGCCCTTTTGGCGGCCAATGGCCGGGAACTCGACAGCTATTGCACACTAGCTTGGTCGAAAGCTGCCAATGACATTACAAAGCATCGAGTGATCGTTGACCAGGTCGCGTGCCTTACTGATCAAGGCGCCCTAAATCTTCACAAAAGACTTCTCGGGAGTAGCAGCTAATGGCCAAGCGCATCCCACAGGCAGATATTGACGAGGTTCTTTCTAGGGTCTCCATTGTTGACGTTGTCGGTGATTACGTCGCTTTAAAGTCATCTGGAAACGGCGAATTCAAAGGGCTCTGTCCGTTCCACGGTGAAAAATCTCCATCCTTTGGGGTTTCTGCAACCAAGAATGTTTGGCACTGTTTTGGTTGCGGTGAGGGCGGAAATCTCTTTCAGTTTTTGAATCGAATTGATTCTCTCGGTTTCGTCGAGGCGGTTGAAAAATTGGCTGCCCGCGTTGGCTACACCTTGCACTACGAGGAAGGTGGTGCGGCAAGCCCCGAACTTTCAATCCGAGCTCGAGTTTTAGAGGCAAATGCAGCCGCCGCAAAATTCTTCGCCTCAAGACTTGCCGACGAAGAGGCAGAGCCCGGTCGCCTTTTTCTAAAGGGGCGCGGCTTCGATAAGGCAGCTGCAGACCTTTTCGGAGTCGGTTGGGCACCTAAAGGTTGGACAGGGCTTTCGGATCATCTAAAGTCACTTGGATTCTCCGAGGACGAAATGCTCACCGCTGCTTTAGTCAGCAAAAAAGAAAAAGGTTGCTACGACCGGTTTCGGGGTCGCCTAATTTGGCCGATCAGAGACAGCACAAATGCAGTAATCGGTTTTGGTGCCAGGAAAATCTTTGAAGATGATCAAGGACCGAAGTATCTAAATACCAGCGAAACGCCTGTCTATCACAAGTCATCAGTCCTGTACGGAATCGATTTGGCAAAGCGCGAAATCTCAAAGACCCAGCGGGTAGTCGTCGTTGAAGGATACACAGACGTTATGGCCTGCCACCTCGCAGGCGTGACAACTGCCGTTGCAACCTGTGGAACCGCGTTTGGCGACGAGCACATCAAGGTTTTGAACAGGATCTTGGTCACGGATGAAAAGAAACCTGCTGAGGTAATTTTCAACTTTGACCCAGACGAAGCAGGGCAAAAGGCTGCAATGCGAGCATTTGCTTCTGCACAAAAATTCAATGCCCTCACTTACATTGCAATCGGACCCGATGGCTTAGATCCTTGTGACCTGCGAAACGAGCGAGGCGACGCCGCGATTCTAGAAATGATTGCAGCCAAACGTCCTTTGGTTGAATTTGCAATTGATCGAGCAATTTTGGCTTTCGACCTAGCTTCACGGGAAGGGCAAATCGCAGCGGTGCGGGCTGCTGCGCCTATTGTTGCCGAGATCACTGACCCAATTCTTCGAACGTCTTATGAAAGGCATCTTTCTGAACTAACCTTGGTCGACCGAGCAGCCGTAAATCAATTGGTTAACGAGGTAGTAGTTGCAGGACGGCGCAAGGCTGTAGTTCCAACTCCAATGGAGACTGCCCAGAGTTCATCAACGCCGGTCACCTTGCCCCCGGTAAATTTGCAAGATCCCATTAATCGCAGGGAACGATGGTTGTTAGAAGTAGTAGCGCAGCTACCTGAATTTTGTGAATCATCGACACTCAAACGAATTTTCAGAACCTATTTCTCGTCGCCACGTCACCTCGAGTTATCGAAAATTATTCTGAAGCACTTTGGCGAAGACCAATTTTTGACAAGTGTTTCAGCGGAACTTGGTCCAGACCTCTCGATTACTTGGCGTGAAATTCTTATGGCAACTCTTCCGGTTGTCGATGAAGCCGCAAAGCGCGACTATGCGTTAGGCGTCATTGGAGGAGCTCTAATCCAAACGGTTGAATTTGAAAAACAGTTTTTACTCGGTGCCTTAACGCAAGCTGGGGCGGCGCAAAAGTCTGGTGTGGCAAGCGAAATCGCCAAGAAACTAGTCGAACTCGATACGGAACTTTTAAGACTGCGAGCAGAGCGCTAAAAAGTTTGGTAATGTTAGACACTGCGAAAGCAACATTCCTCGGTAGCTCAATTGGCAGAGCAATCGGCTGTTAACCGATAGGTTCTTGGTTCGAGTCCAAGCCGGGGAGCCAAATGGTCAAGACAGTGGAGGCCACTACATGATGCGCTGGATTCTTGACCGTAATTGGTTCTCCTTTTCACTTTTTTCGGGTGTCATCTTTCTGTTTTCTGCCGGTTCCGAGTTATTAAATCAAAATTACCTAGGCCTAGTTGTTTCGACTGTTTTAGGTTGCGGACTATTTTTTGTTAGAAAGCTTCCTGGGATTAGTGTCGGGTCAGTTCTTGTAGCGACAATTCTCGCGACTACGATTTCTTCCGTTGTCGTCCTCTCGCTGCTTGAAGTTAGCGTGATCGTGTTCGCAATATCATTCTTCGCTGATCGTAATCTTCGCCTTTTCGCCCAAATTTCAGTATTGCTGGCCGCCATTTTCGCGGGTTGGCAAATGGGCTACCAAAATAAGTTCGTTGTTCTAATCCAAGATATTTCAAGCACAGTTGATGCCACTAGATTGAATTCTTTGTGTGTATGTTTTGCTTTGGTTTTTTTCATTTACTTGGCTTCGATGTCTCTTGGGAGAATCGTTTTCCTAAGGTATCAACACGTCGGTTCCCCCGAAGATATGGCGTATGCCAACATTCGAGCAAGCAAACTCGGCCTGGAAATAGCTAAGCAGAATGAACGCCTTGAGATCGCTAAAGATTTGAGTGAGCTTCTGGTTCAAAAAATCAGTGCGGTGGTCAGCGTTACCGAAGGTGGTCGTTATGCCATCGCTTCAGACCCAAAGTCCGCTGAACGCGTCCTAGAGCGATCATATGATGCCGGTCGCGCCGCTCAGGCAGAATTAAGGCGACTTTATGACTATCTAAATTCCGCGATTATTTCTGACGTTGCCAGTTACAAAATTTCGGATCTGCATGAGCTCACTGTTTCTTATCGCGAACTTGGCTATAACGCAGTTCTATCTGAACAGGGAAACAGCTTTCCTTTGAATGAAGGAATGGAACTCTGTGTCTACAAAATAGTTTTTGAGGCATTGCAAAACGTTAAAAAACACACTCTTATTGGAACAGAGATTGGTATCGATTTCTTGTGGGTTGAGGACGGGCTACAAATTCTGGTTAAAGACAATGGAATTGAAGTTCGAAATCGATTGCGCCAGGGGCTAGGTGAAGCGGTTGATGGCTACACCGCTGAAGAAGACCTGGACACACTGGTTACCGAGTTCGATGGTGCAACGCTTGCTGCGCTTCGAGATAGAGCAGCAATTTACAAAGGACGAATAGAAGCCTCTAAGGTTGCCGGAGTTGGATTCACACTTTCAGCGATATTCCCTGATCTCAAAGCACTGGCTGCTCTTGAGGTATAACTGTGCCTGATTTGCGCATCGGTCTAATCGATAGTAACGACGCGGTTCGGACTGGCAAGTCGATGGTCTTTAATTCTCAACTTGACATGCGAGTTGTATTGGAAGAATCAGATCCTGTTACAGCAATAGAACGAGCCTCTGACTACCTAGTTGATGTTTTAGTAGTAGGCCCAAGTCAGCATCGATTAAGAGGAGGTCAGTTCATTGAAGCACTTTGCATGTCGCTTCTTCTGGCAAAGAACGATGGCGTTGTTTTGGCTTATGGGCCCTTTTCTTCACCGCAATCAAGATACGAAGCTTTAAAGTCTGGGGCTCAGGAATTCATTGGTCTTGACGAGCCCGCGGCGAAGAGTCTTGCCATGGTTCGAAAAATCGTGAAGCGTGATTTCCACGTGCCCATTGAAGACTTAGTTGAGTTTTCGAGACAAAACGATTTTGGTCCGGTGCCTTCGCAGTTGGAAGCAATCAAAGCGAGCTACCTCGAAAATCAGCATAAGGTCATTGATCTTTTGCTTACCGGGATTAACGACCAGGCCATTGCCAAAGAATTGGACATGGCACGCACTCGAGTGACTTCACAGATTGAAAAGCTCATGGAATCCTGCGGTTTCAATACTAGAAACCGCCTCATTTTGGCTTTATTACAGGCTGCCAAATGAGTATCGGTAGGGGGTCGGTTCGTTCGGTTGCAATAAGTGTTGGAGTTGCAACCGGTATCTACGGAATTTCGTTTGGGGCGCTCTCAGCCACTGCAGGTTTCGATGTCTGGCAAACCATTGCGCTTAGTGTTCTCATGTTTTCCGGAGGCTCTCAATTCGCATTCGTCGCCGTATTTGCAACTGGTGGAGTTTCCGCTCTTCCGGCAGCGATAACCTCGGCTTGGCTAGTTGGAATAAGAAACGGTTTTTACGCGTTATCGATGGCGCCAAAACTTGGGCCAAAAGGCTTACTTCGTGTTCTAGCCGCACAACTTACGATTGATGAAAGCACTGCAGTCTCGACTTCGCGTGAAACACCGGATGAACAACGAAAAGGTTTTTGGTTTACCGGACTATCGGTCTTTATATTTTGGAACCTAGCAACCATTTTCGGGGCAATCCTTGGCGGCTTTCTATCCGATCCAAAAGTATTTGGTTTGGATGCTGCGGCCGCGGCAGCTTTGTTTGCTCTGGTTTGGCCAAGAATTCAAAATTCTTTAGGGGCAATTATTGCCACCACTGCGGTCCTAGCGAGCGTGTTACTTTCGCTAGTTCTGCCTTCGGGTTTCCCCGTCTTGGTGGGAGCATCCATTGCTGTTGGAATCGGATTTGTTCTGGAGCGGGGCAGGATATGAACCCGTGGCTTGCAATCATTCTTGGATCTTTGGCGGTTTTTTCTTGGAAACTTATCGGCTATCTAGTTCCAACAAAGTTATTGGATACCAAATGGCTTTCAAAACTAGCCGGATTCTTGACGATTGCTCTTTTAGCCGCTTTGGTTGGGGTGCAAACATTCGTCGGGCAAAATCGAATTGCATTCGATGCACGAATTCCGGCTCTGTTAGTCGCTGCGGTCTTACTTAAGGTCAAGGCACCATTCATTGTCATCGTTGTAGCAGCGGCAACTTCTGCAGCGCTCTTGCGATTAGCCTTCTAAATTATCGCGTCCAGGAAGCCAAGACTTTCCAGGTAAACCCCACTCGTTTTCGGCATACATGAGTTTTCGTTCCTTATGCCAATCCTTAGCCAATTTATCTAGGTAGAGAAGTCCGTCTAAATGATCGAATTCGTGCTGCATAATTCGAGCGAACCAACCGGATGCTTCAATGTGAACTGGTTCACGATTCAAATCCACTCCATCGACAACTACTGAGTCTGCTCGTTTTAGCGGGAATCTTTCACCAGGGGCTGAAAGGCAACCTTCAACTTCGGTATCTTCATCGGCTGGCCCTTTTTCTATTGGGCCTAGTTTTAGAACCGGGTTAATAACCTCTCCGCGGCGAGGGTTTCCCTCATCATCGTCGTAGCTATAAACAAATACCCTCAAGCCAACACCAACCTGAGGAGCGGCTAAGCCAACTCCTGGAGCTTTATCCATGGTTTCGTACATGTCAAGCACGAGCTGCCTCAACTCGTCATTAAATTCGGTTACTTCGCTCGCGCGCGTGTGCAAAACTGGCTCTCCGGCTATGACGATAGGTCTGATACTCACTTGAAAATGATACCTAGCCTTCCCTGATACCAGTGGTTCAAAAGATAGGCTTAACGCGATGTACTTAGGAGAAGAATGTTCCGCGCAATAGCAATCATTTTGTCTCTACTCGCAGCCGTAGCACTCGCATTTGGAGCTCAATTCCAAAATGATTCAATTGAGAAAAATGTAGATAAAGGTGTCGGCGAGAAAAAGGGTGTAGACCTCACACATGTTTTAAATTTGCTCAGGAACCCTCGTTGGCTTGGAGGTATGAGCTTTCTAGTGATTGGTGCCATGTGCCAAATCGCAGCACTAACGATGGCACCGTTGATTGTCGTTCAACCCATCGGTGCATTGGCCCTGGTAATTACGGCTGCCCTAAATGCTAAATCGACAAAAACTAGAATTTCTAAAGGTACCTGGATTGCAATTTCTCTGTGTTCCGGAGGTATTGCAACATTTGTAACTTTGGCTACGTCGATTGCCCAAGACCAGAACGAACTTTCCGATTCGGAGCTAGTAGTTATTCTGGCAATTCTTTTCGCACTTCTGTTAGCACTGGGCACGGTATTTCTACTTCAACGGCAGAAATTGAATGCGCTCACATTCATTCTCGGCGCGGGTTTGCTGTACGGACTACTTGCAACTCTGGTTAAATCAGTAATCCAGAGAATCCAGCAGTCACATTTTGAATGGCTGACACTGGTTTGCCTGATTGCGGCTGTTCTGGCCATGGCGTTGGGAGGATGGTTCGTGCAAAATGCCTACGCATCCGGACCACCGGATTTAGTCATTGCTGGATTGACCGTAATTGATCCCATGGTCGCAGTTTCTATTGGAATTATCGTTTTGGGTGAAGCTGCGAACGCATCGCCTTTGATTATCTTGATATTTACCGCCTCGGGCGCGATTGCTGCCTTAGGAGTTTGGCTACTCTCAAGAGTTCACCCCGAACTTATGGCTCAGCGTTGAAGCTAAAGACGATCGTCATAGCTTGTGACACTTTCGCACCAGATCACAACGGAACAGCGACGTTCTCTAGAAATTTGGCAGTTGCACTTCAAGTTCGCGGATACGAGGTGCACGTAATTGCGCCTGCGACTTCAAGGCTTTACGGCACTTTCCGCGAAAAGCACGAAAACGTTCCATTGATCATCCACCGGTTAAAAAGCTATCGACTTCCTTTCCAACCCTCTCAACGTTTTGTTATGCCATTTGGGCTCACGAGGCGAATCGAAGGGCTTATCGGTGCCATCGAACCCGACGTGGTGCACATCCAGTCACACATTAACGTTGGGCACCATGCTGCTCTAGCTGCCAAATCCAAAAGGGTTCGACTCGTTGCGACAAGCCACATCGATGCTCAGAGCCTGGTGGAGAACACAATTTTGGCTCCAAAATTTGTAAAGTCTTTCCTGACGAACCTTCTACTCAAGGATGCCGCAAGAGTATTCAAGTCGGCTGACTCAATCACTGCTCCAACTAAGCGAGCTGCGCAAATGCTTGAAAATGTGGTTCACGGAGTACGGGTATTACCTGTTTCTGGTGGAGTCGATCTGTCGACGTATCAAGCATTGAAGTCGCCGGCGCAAAAGGCTAGGAAATTGCTCTATGTAGGCCGCCTTGATCGAGAAAAACACGTTTATGTGCTACTCGAAGCAATTAGCAAGTTGCCAAAGTCATTCGACTTGCAATTGGATATTGTTGGTGGCGGTTCGCAGTCTGACGAATTGCAAAAACTATCCGACGACTTGGGCTTGAGAAGACGGGTAAATTTCCTTGGTGAATTATCTGACGAAGAACTCCTAGTGAAGTTGGGGGAGAGTTCAGTATTTGTCATGCCATCGGTTCAGGAACTTCAATCAATGGCAACGCTTGAGGCCATGGCGGCCGGACGTCCAATCATTGCCGCGAACGCTATGGCACTGCCACATTTAGTTCACGATGATGAAAATGGTTTCTTGTTTAAACCGGATTCTCCAATCGATTTGGCGAAGAAAATTATGACGATTTTCGAGTTACCCAAATCGAATTTCGATGAACTTGTCCTCGGCTCTCGAGTCTTAGCTTCATCGCACGAGCTAGGAGACACCGTCAACGTCTACGAGCGCCTCTACAGGGGCTTGGAAGTCCTAAACACCACATTGGACAATGACCCAGAGTACGAAGCTCCACTGAGCCCTGCTAGGCGCCTAACTCAAATTGTCTTAGATGGTTCGAAGACCCTAGAACGGCAAACAAACGGTGTAATTGAACGCCTCGATGGAGTGCGCGGCGCGGTCTCCGAAACTTTTACCGATGTCCGTTTCTCGATTGAACGTCGAAGCAGAAAAGTTCGTAAGAAGCTTAGTAATTCTTTTCGGCGGGTACTCGAACGTATCCGGCGTGACGAGTAGGCTAGTTATTTGTGACTAGGGGAGTTAGCTCAGCTGGTTAGAGCAGCGGACTCATAATCCGTCGGTCACGGGTTCAAGTCCCGTACTCCCCACATGTTGATTTTGAGAGAGCTCGTTTTGAGCGACGAAGTCGAGGCCAGACTTGCCCACCACGAACTTGAATCCGAAGGTCATGACGGCTTTTTACTATTTGAGCCAGATGAAATAGAAGATTTCGCCACGCTAATACAACGACGAAGCGACTCAAAGTTGGGAATAAACCTTCTTCCTGGAAAGGTAGCAGCCACGTTCTGGATTGCCGAGTTAGCTGGGCAGCTCGCCGGTCGGGTTTCGATCCGCCACGAACTAAATGATTTCCTCTATAACTTCGGTGGGCACATCGGCTATATGGTGAGACCCAGATTTCGGCGACTCGGATTGGCGACTCAAATGCTTGCCCAAGCTCTCGACTACTGCAAGACACTAGGGCTGGACCAGGTGTTGCTCACTTGCAATGAAGACAATCTCGGGTCAATCAAAGTAATTGAGAGCCGAGGAGGCATCCTTGAAAACAAAGTGCTCTATGAAGGTGCTTTACTTCGCCGTTATTGGATAGATCTTGCCTAGTCAGTAAATTTTGCTTCGAGATTTCGAACACTTGGAACTAGAAGGCAAATTGAGATAGCAACCGTAGATATCCCGGCACCGATCAAAAGTGTTGTGTTAATTCCAATCGCCACTGCTAGCGGCCCAGCAAGAATGACTCCAAGTGGACCAAACACAAATGAACCGAAAGAGTCATAGGAATTTACTCTCGAAAGCGCTTCTTCGGGGATGTTCTGCTGCAGGGTAGTGGACCACATTACATAAAACAGGTCCATTGCGATTCCGAATGCCACAGATGAAATCAAGAGCACTGGAAGCGCACCAGTAGAACCGAAAACAAATAGGAAAATCGGCTCGGTCAGCATCGCGAACATAACCATTTTCAATGGATGTTTAGGTCGCACCTTATTCGCAATAATTGTTCCAACCAAGAAGCCCAAACTCATGAAGCCAAGAATGAGCCCCCAAGTGGTGGCTCCTTGATAGTGTTTGAGGCTCTGTAAAGCCCCTAGGACGCCCCACACAGCCTCAAAGGTCATGTTGATAAAGGCGAATGCAATCACCACAGTTACGAGCCAAGAGCGGCTGTTGAATTCTCTCCATCCCAGTTTTAGTTCTTGGAGAAAATTAACCTTTTCGCCAGATTCCACTTGTCCAACCTGGGGAAGCTTGGAAAGTGGGTAAACCAAAGCTCCGGCAATAAAAAAGGTGATCGCGTCGATGGCCAATGCCCAGCCCACACCCCAAATTGCAACTACTAGCCCGCCACTGGCGGTTCCAAGCATGAAAGCAACGTTAGAGCCGAAGCCAGTGGCAGCGTTCGCGCCCTGAAGTTTTTCCTTGGGAACCAGAATTGGCATTAGGCCGGCAAAAGCTGGGTACCAGATTCCATTGAGTAGCCCGGCAAGTAAACCAACCACAACCAGAAGCCAAACGCTTGGATGCCCAGAAATGAAAGACCAAGCAGCCACAAGAATTAGGGCGCTCAGCCACATGTCGGTGGCACCCATCACTTTGGCGCGACCATACTTGTCAGCTATTGTTCCTCCGACAATCAAGAGCAGCAAAATCGGTAACGTACGAGCGCCCTGAACCAAACTTAGCGAGCCAGCATTGGCGCCTTGAATGCCAAGCACCCCGAATGCAAGGGCGACAGGTGAAATTCCATTTCCAAAATTAGAAATCGTCCTTGCGGTGAAGAACTGATAAAACTTGGGAATTCCCGAAAGTTCTCGAAGGGTTTTTATCAACGCGTTTTACCAATTTTCGAGTAGTAGCAGCTAGGACAGAGCGATTCGTAGGTAACTTCAAATCCATCAATAGCCACCTGGTCACCATCGAAAACAAATTGCCCATTCTTGAGACGCGCATTGAACATAGCTTTTTTACCACAGCGGCAAATTGTCTTTAGTTCTTCTAAGGTGTGTGCAATTTCTAGCAGTCGGATACTGCCAGGAAAACCTTTGGTCAAGAAGTCAGTCCTAATGCCGTATGCCAGAACGGGTATGTTGTCTAAGACTGCAATTTCCATGGCCTGATCTACTTGTTCTGTGGTTAAGAACTGCGCCTCATCGATTAGTAGGCAATCGACAGGGGAGCCTCCTGCAAATTCTTTGAGCTTTGTTCGCAGATTCTCGTTAGGTAGTACCAGGAAGTCCACGTTACGAACCATACCCAGACGGCTAACTACTTGGCTGTCTCCCTTGGTATCGATTGCCGGTTTTACGATCAACACGTGCTGCGCACGTTCCTCGTAGTTATAGGCAACCTGGAGAAGAGCCGTGCTTTTACCACTGTTCATTGCACCATGACGAAAATAGAGTTTTCCCATAATTAGCCCTTCGCAATTCTGACAATTACATTTAAGTGGTTTTCGATGGCAATCTTTGCAGAGACACCGGCCGCAGTTTCATTTACAAAACCGCGAGTCGATAAGTGATCTCCAGAACTCCAAACTACAAGCCCATGGGTAGACCAGGAGATACTTGTTGCTGCTAAAAATGCAGTTGGATGTTTTACAACCAGTTCGGTTCTCGGGTAGTTCATGGCATCAAAATCTAGAGTGAAACTCTTGTTTGCCCGAATGGCAAGTACCAGCTTGGTTAGGGCGGCAAGGTGAAATTCGAAAAGCCTTTGCATTTCGCTGGCATGTGACACTGAAATGATTCGCTTGGCGTTATCTGAAACCATGGGGTAGTGGGAGAGTATCGCCATCGATTTCATTTGCCGACCCCACTCCACTTCGGCACGGATTTTCCTCTTAAGAACATCCTCTGCACTTTTACTAGGAGCCGAAAGTGCTTCAAGTAAAACCCTGTTCCAATCACGAAATCCCCAGAGTAAGGCTTCGGAAAGCAGGTTTTCCTTGGTTCCAAAATAGTGCTTAATCATTGGGTGCTTGATTCCGAGTTGGTCGCAAACCAGGCCAGAGTTGAAATCCACCGGGCCACGTTCAACTATTTGTTCAATTGCTAGCAAAATCATTCGCTCGCGTGTTCCGATTGGGGAGTCTCCTAAGCCAATAAGTAGAGCCCGAACACCCGTAGATAGTTCGAGTTCTGGCACTGTTTGATTGACTCTTGGACGCGGCACCTGATGAGTCTACCCAATTGGTACTTAAACGATTTGAGGCGCCCAGAATAAACTGGACGCCTCAAACTCTGCAGATTTACTTAGTGCAACTCACCGTGGTGCTTCGCAGCATCTAGTTCAGTTTGACTTACCGGGCTCACGCGATCTTCGAAGAACATCTTTGAAAGTGATGATCTAATGCGAGCTCGGATGGTGATGATTCCCTTTTCGTTCGGGCGGGCAAGGATTGGAGCGTATTCCTTGAAGTCAGTCAACTTCCAAACCTGGTAAACGTCGGCCGGCTCGTGAATTTCTACATACTCACCATGTGGCAAACGAACGATACGTCCACTCTCGTGACCGTGTAGAACGATTTCACGATCCTTACGCTGTAGCGATAGGCAAAGGCGCTTTGTTGTGTAATAAGCAAGCACTGGGGCAACAAATAGCAGAATCTGCATGGTTGACAGTACGTTGTTTAGCGACATCTTGAAGTTTGTAGCAATAAGGTCGGTACCCGCACCTGCCCATAGCACTGCATAGAAGGTAACTCCAGCTGCACCAATGGCGGTACGAGTTGGTGCATTACGCGGACGATCAAGTACGTGGTGTTCGCGCTTATCTCCGGTAATCCAACCTTCAATGAATGGGTAGACGGCAACTACACCAAGAAGGCCCACACCCACAAGCATTGGAAGCAGAATGTTCCAAGACAGGGTTGCAGTACCGACCGTTGTTTCGATGCCAGTTGGAGCCAAACGAAGGGCACCATCTAGGAAACCGATGTACCAGTCAGGCTGGGTTCCAGCGGATACAGGCGATGGGTCGTAGCCACCGTAGTTCCAGACTGGGTTGATAGTTACGAATGCTGCGGTAAGCATGATCACACCGAATACGATGAAGAAGAATCCACCAGCCTTGGCAACGTAAACAGGCATTAGAGGGTAACCAACCACGTTGGAGTCCTTCTTACCAGCACCTGAATAGTGTGTGTGCTTGTGAATAACGACCATAAACAAGTGCACAACTAAGAAGACCAGAATCAGTGCTGGAACAATCATGATGTGAAGGCTGTAAAGACGAGGCACAATCTGGTTGCCAGGGAACTCTCCACCGAACAAGAGGGAAGAGGTCCATGAACCAATCCATGGAAGTCCCTTGAGCATTCCGTCAATGATTCGCAAACCGTTACCCGATAGCAAGTCATCAGGCAGGGAATAACCGGTGAAACCACCGGCCATACCTAGAACGAAAAGCATGAAACCGACAACCCAGTTGATTTCACGAGGCTTCCTAAATGCTCCGGTGAAGAACACGCGAAGCATGTGCAAACCAGCCGCTGCAACGAACAACAGGGCTGCCCAGTGGTGTACCTGGCGCATCAAGAGGCCACCGCGAACCTCGAACGAAATGTTCAAGGTTGATGCGTAAGCGCTCGACATGTGAGCGCCCTTTAGCGGACCGAAAACGCCATCGTAGGTGGTTTCGGCCATAGTTGGGTTGAAGAAGAAGGTTAGGAAAGTGCCTGAAAGTAGCAACACCAGGAAGCTGTATAGCGCAACTTCACCGAGCATGAATGACCAGTGGTCAGGGAAGATCTTTCGACCGAAGTCTTTGACGATCCCTGCGATACCAACGCGCTCATCTAGGTAGTTGGCAGTTCCGGCTAGGAATCCACCTTTTTTCTTAGTAGTTACTGCGTTACTCATGCCTTACGCTCCCAGAAACTTGGACCAACAGGTTCGGCGAAATCGCCAGGTGCAATCAGGTAACCGTCAGCATCTACTTCAATTTTCAACTGAGGTAGCGGGCGGCTAGCCGGACCGAAGATAACTTTGCAGTCTTCCGCCAAGTCGAAAGTTGACTGGTGGCATGGGCAAAGTAGGTGGTGGGTGTGCTGCTCGTATAGAGCTACAGGGCAACCCACATGGGTACAAATCTTTGAGTAGGCAACGATTCCGTCGTAGCCCCACTCACGCTCTTTGTCGTTCTTGATGTCGTTAGGGTCCAGTCGAACTAGAAGAACGGCAGCCTTGGCCTTCTCGTTCAGAAGGTGTGGAGCCTCGAGGTCGGTAAGACCTTCAGGAATAACGTGGAAAACCGAACCAACCTGCACATCAGAAGCCTTGATTGGGGTTCCGTCGGGGTCGCGGGTTAGACGAGTGTTCTTTTTGTCACCCCACATTGTGTGACGTAGCGAGTCCTTAGGGTTTGGTCCAAGGTCTGAGAACAATACAATCGCAGGAATTGGGAACAGTGCCAATGCACCGAATAGAGTGCGGCGAATGAGCTTGCGACGCGAGAAACCTGATTCCTCATCGGCTAGGCGAATGACCTCAAGCGCAGCCGCGCGAACCTCTTCAGTCCCACGGGTTACGTGGCGATCTTCAGCAACTTCAGCGTCTGGCATAAGTGTCTTTGCCCAGTGAACAGCTCCAACACCGATACCGAATAAACCTAGGGCAATTCCGAGGCCAAGGAAGATGGTGTTGATGCGTAATGAACCAGCGTTGGTGTCATCGAAAGGGAAAGCGTAGTAGGCCCAGATTGCAAAAATGCTTCCGAGGATCGAAATCGAGAAAAGCAAGGCAACTTGCCTAGCGGCCGCCTTTTCATGCTTGACGCTCTTGTCGGTCATGCGAACGCGGTGTGGTTCGATTCCTGGGTCAGCTGGCTTGTCTGCAGTAACTACAGCTATGCCGGTTGCATACTCGTGTTCTGCGTCGCTGGTGTGCAGCGCCACGTCCTTGGAGTTTTTAGCCACTTGGATTCCTATTCTCAGGTTAGTTCGACTTGGCGCCGAGCCAAATAGTGATTACAACGATTCCGCCCAGTACCAATAGCCAGGCCACAAGACCTTCAGCAACTGGACCAAGGTTGCTTAGTTCATCGCCACCGATAGATGGGGTTTTTTGCACATACTGCAGGTAGGAGATGATGTCTGATTTATCAGCAGGGGATAGGTTACTGTTCGAGAAAACCGGCATGTTCTGAGGGCCGGTAACCATGGCCTCGTAAATGTGCTTTGCGCTAGTGTTTGTAAGCTTGGGAGCGTATTTACCTTCGGTAAGGGCTCCGCCAGCACCAACTGCGTTGTGACACATGGCGCAGTTGATACGGAAAAGCTCGCCTCCGTGAGTAACATTTCCTACCTGTGAAAGGTATGAATCGGTAGGAACCTCAGGGCCAGGCGCCAAAGATGCTACATAAGCTGCAAGCGCATCAATGTCTTCCTGTTTGAACTGAACTGCCTTAACTTCAACCTGCGGTCCAGAAGCTTGCGCCGGCATGCGTCCCGTACCAACCTGAAAGTCAACCGATGCAGCACCAACACCAATAAGGGTTGGAGCATTGGCCGTACCTTCTGCGTTTTTGCCGTGACAGCTAGCGCAGTTCGCCAAGAAAAGCTTTTTGCCGGTGTCAATAGTGGCCTGGCTAACTTCGGTTTTGGTGGTGTTAGTTACGGCTGCAGTTGCTGCCATATAACCACCGCCGCTGACTAAAAGACCAGCTAGGACAACGATCACGGCCGCCAGTGGGCTTCTGCGCGAGAACTTCTTTGTTTTGATTGCCATCTTGGTTTTCTCTCGATGCTTACTTTAGAACGTAGATGATTAGGAATAGGCCAACCCAGACAACGTCCACGAAGTGCCAGTAGTAGGAGACCACAATCGAGCTAGTAGCTTCGGCGTGACCAAACTTACGGGCTGCAAAGGTGCGACCGACCACGATCAACATTGCAATAAGACCACCGGTCACGTGAAGTGCGTGGAAACCAGTAGTTAGGTAAAAAGCGCTGGCATAAGAGTTTGAGTCAAAAGCGACATTTTCAGAGATTAGGTTCGCGTATTCCCAAACCTGGCCCGAAACGAAGATTGCACCTAGTACGTATGAAACCAGGAACCATTCGACCATTCCCCACTTCATTGGTGATAGGCCGGTTGCTCGAGGCTGCATGCGCTCAGCTGCAAACACACCGAACTGTGCGGTGAACGACGAAGCAACCAAAATAAGAGTGTTGGTCAGCGCGAATGGCACGTTTAGTTTCGCGGTCTCAGCAGCCCAAAGCTGTGGAGATGCGGTGCGAAGGCTGAAGTACATAGCGAAGAGTGCCGCAAAGAACATAACTTCACTGCCAAGCCAGACGATGGTACCCACCGACGTTGGACTTGGGCGATTGATTTGCTTGGAACTAGCTGTGGTCGCAGTCATAACTAAATCATAACGCCCAGTGATTACTCAGGTAGGCATTTTGAGGTGTTTTTGGGCGTTAAACTTCTTGCTATGACTGCTGCAAATTCATGGCCACAGATTCTAGGAAAATTGCTCCAGAAGCAATCCCTCGAACGAGTCGAAGCCAATTGGGCTATGACTCAAATTATGGCCGGTGACGCGAGTGACGCCCAGGTCGGTGCATTCATGCTCGCTCTTCGAGCAAAAGGTGAAACTGTCGACGAACTTGCTGGACTGGTCGACATTATGTTGCGAAACGCGGTGATCCTTGATACCGGGGCAGATGCCGTTGACATCGTTGGTACCGGAGGCGACATGGTTGGCACCGTCAACATTTCGTCGATGGCCTCTATCCTGACCGCCGCCGCGGGAATTCCAGTCATGAAGCATGGTTCACGGTCGGCCAGCGGCAAGACCGGTTCGTCAGAGATGTTAGAAGTTTTAGGTATCAGGCTCGATTTATCACCAGAGCGCGTCGCAGACGTTTTTCGTGAAGTGGGCCTGACCTTCTTTTTTGCTCCGGTTTTTCACCCAGCAATGCGGTACGTGGCACCAATTAGGCGCGAACTCGGCGTTCCAACCACTTTCAACTTCCTCGGACCATTAGCCAACCCGGCGCAGCCAATAGCTACATCACTCGGCGTGGCAAATCTTGAAGTTGCGCCACTAATGGCCCAGGAAGTGGCCAACCGTGGACGAAGTGCGCTTGTATTTAGAGGTAACGATGGCATCGATGAGCTTACAACCACCGGAATTAGCGATATTTGGGAGGTTGCAGGGGGAGAGGTTCGCAAATCAACCCTGGATCCTGCGAAATTGGGGATTCCACAAGCAAATTTGAGTGATTTACTCGGTGGAGACCCTCAACACAATGCTCATGTAGCAAAATCGCTCTTCGAAGGAAAACTAAAGGGGCCAATTGTTGACATTGTGCGCCTAAATGCTGCAGCCGGTGTTGTGGCTTATGAATTAGCCAAA
>CANFJH010000002.1 GCA_947447395.1 Microbacteriaceae bacterium
GACATGGCTGCTCTAGTAGGGGAGACTAGCGATAACCTCATCGGAGTTCCTTCGGTCGGTCCAAAAACAGCCGCAAAATGGATTACCGAGTATGGAAGCCTTGACGGCATTCTCGCTAACGCGCACCTTATTGGCGGCAAAGTAGGCGAACAGTTACGAGAACACCAGGGAAACGCAGTTCTGAATCGCCGTTTGAATCATTTGGTTCGAGACCTTGATTTGGGTGTCGATTTCCATGATTTGAAACTCGGGGGTGTGAACGAAGATTTGGTGCGCGAGGTATTTTCACGGCTTGGTTTCAAGAGTCTCACCGAACGAGTCCTAAAGCTAAAGGGTTTTTCACAATCGGCTGAATCTAACGAATTTGAAATCGAGCCGCAAAGCCCTTTCGAATCACTCGTAATGCCACTAGCGCGGACTTTGAACTCTGAAGAGATGGATTCGTGGCTAAAGGAACAAACTAAGCCAATTTCAGTTTCATTTTCTACCGGCTTTGCGGCATTTAATGACACACAGTTAGTGGAGAGTTCTGTAGTGCCTTGGTCGTGGTTGGCAAGCGACTCAGAAAAAATTATTTTCGATTCCAAGAATGCTCTAAGGATTGCATTGAATGGTGGGTTCGAGTTAGGTGGAGTAGCATTCGATCCGCTCTTGGAGACGTACCTTATTGACCCACTTAGAAGAGAATATTCTTTAGCGAAAATAGGTGAAGACTTGCTGGGCTTCATTTGCGAAGTTGGCCTAGACCTCACTTTGGTGCAGAAAGCATGGCTAACTGGGCTGCTGCATGAAAATCTGGTACCCAAATTAGTGGCAACTGAGCAGGTAACGGTCTTATCGGACATCGAGTTGCCTTCATCTCGAACACTCGGCCATATGGAGCACGTTGGTATTAGCGTTGACCAACCTCGCCTAGAACAGTTATCTGTTGAACTAGGCGATCGTATCGCGCAGGTTCAGACAGAGGCTTTTGCCATCATTGGCAAGGAAATCAATCTAAGCTCACCTAAGCAATTGCAAACCGTACTATTTGACGATTTGGGGATGACAGGAACCAAAGCCGTGAAGACCGGTTTTTCGACCAATGCTGAGTCACTCACCACACTGTTTGAGCAAACTGGCCATCCATTCTTGGAAAAACTCCTTGAGCACCGGGAAATCACAAAGATGCGCCAGATGGTGGAAATCATCGTCAAAGCAGTTGCAGCCGATGGTCGAGTTCATACCAGCTATGTCCAAACTGGCACTTCCACGGGTCGACTTTCATCAGAGAATCCCAACCTTCAAAACATTCCCATTAAGAGTCAAATTGGTAAGACTATTCGCGATTGTTTCCGCGTTGGAGAAGGTTTTGAAACCTTACTTACAGCCGACTACTCGCAAATCGAGATGCGCATAATGGCACACCTTTCTGGTGATGAAGGTCTTATCGAAGCCTTCAACGCTGGAGAGGACCTGCACCGATTTGTTGGAGCCAGGGTATTCGGAGTTAGCCCCGATCAGGTCACTCCAGCAATGCGTTCAAAGGTTAAGGCAATGAGTTACGGACTTGTCTACGGGCTAAGCGAATACGGTCTTGCCAAACAGCTCAAAATCGGTAACGGTGAAGCCAAGCAGTTGATGAATGACTATTTCGACCGGTTCGGAGGCGTTCGCACTTACCTAGCATCTGTGGTTGACGGGGCCAAACTAAACGGCTACACAGTAACAACATTCGGAAGGCGACGTCCTTTTGATGATTTGAAGTCACCGATTTTCCAAATACGTGAAAACGCTCGGCGCGCTGCCTTGAATGCACCCATTCAAGGAACTGCCGCTGACATCATGAAATTGGCAATGATCCGAATCGATCAAAAAATGCGCTCAAGAGTTCTCCAAAGCAGGATGCTGCTGCAGGTTCACGACGAACTCGTATTTGAGGTGGCAAACGGAGAACTTGAAGAGCTGAGAAATCTTGTTGTCGACGAAATGCAGCACGTAGTCAAACTTTCGGTTCCATTGGATGTACATGTTGGTGTTGGTAAAACCTGGGAAACCGCCGGCCACTAGTAATTGCTCAGGAAGTTCAATGGCAGTAGACTAGAAAGAGTGCCATTTGGCGCGAATCCAACGCTTTTGCAGGAAACTGCCAAAGCCCGAGCATGTCCGTTGAGTAAAACAAAATATGACAAACACCCCTAAGGCTGTAAAGCAAGTAGCCGTAAACGACATTGGTTCTGCAGAAGACTTTCTAGCAGCTGTCGAAAAAACCCTAAAATTCTTCAACGACGGCGACTTAATCGCCGGTGTCGTTGTAAAGATTGACCGCGACGAGGTTCTACTCGACGTTGGTTACAAGACCGAAGGTGTTATTCCTTCGCGTGAACTTTCAATTCGTCACGATGCAGACCCAAGCGACATCGTTGCTGTTGGCGACTCAATCGAAGCCCTAGTTCTTCAGAAGGAAGACAAAGAAGGTCGCCTAATTCTTTCCAAGAAGCGCGCACAATACGAGCGTGCTTGGGGCGATGTCGAGAAGGTCAAGAACGAAGATGGAACCGTTGAAGGTACCGTTATCGAAGTTGTTAAGGGTGGTCTAATCGTTGACATCGGTCTGCGTGGATTCCTTCCTGCCTCACTTATCGAACTACGTCGCGTTCGCGACCTAGGACCGTACCTTGGCCAGAAGGTTGAAGCCAAGATTCTTGAGCTAGACAAGAACCGCAACAACGTTGTGCTTTCTCGTCGTGCACTTCTAGAAGAGAGCCAGGCTGCTGGCCGCACCACCTTCCTTGCAGATCTTGCCAAGGGCCAAATCCGTACCGGTGTTGTTTCTTCGATCGTAAACTTTGGTGCCTTCATCGACCTTGGTGGCGTAGATGGTCTAGTGCACGTTTCAGAGCTTTCATGGAAGCACATCGAACACGCTTCTGAGGTTGTAGAAATCGGCCAGGAAGTAACCGTTGAGGTCCTAGAAGTAGACCAGGACCGTGAGCGTGTATCGCTTTCGCTAAAGGCAACCCAGGAAGACCCATGGCAGGTATTCGCCCGCACTCACGCAATCGGACAATTCGCTCCTGGAAAGGTGACAAAGTTGGTTCCTTTCGGTGCGTTCGTGCGTGTTGCCGACGGTATCGAGGGTCTAGTACACATCAGCGAACTTTCAGCCAAGCACATTGAGCTTGCTGAGCAGGTTGTGTCAGTCAACCAGGACGTATTCGTCAAGGTTATCGACATCGATCTAGAGCGCCGTCGCATCTCGCTATCGCTAAAGCAGGCTAATGAAGAGGTGGACCCAGAGGGCACCGAATTCAACCCAGCGCTTTACGGTATGGCTGCAGACTACGATGACGCAGGTCAGTACAAGTACCCAGAAGGCTTCGACTCAACCACAAACGAGTGGAAGCCTGGCTTCGAGGAAGCTCGCGCTAAGTGGGAGAAGGAATATGCTGAGGCTCACGCCCGTTGGGAGGAGCACAAGCGTCAGGTCAAGGCTGCTAACGAACTAGCCGCAACCCTTCCAGACACTGCTCCTGCTGGCGACAGCAACGCAAGCTACTCAAGCGAAGGCAACGCCGACGCAGGTACCTTGGCCGCCGACGAGTCTCTAGCAGCTCTTCGCGACAAGCTAAAGAGCGCCGAGTAAAGTTTTACATAATCTTTGGGCCGATCCTGATTGGGTCGGCCCAAAGTCTTTAACTAGGCTGGTGTTATGTTTTTAGTTGGTCTGACCGGTGGTATCGCTTCGGGTAAATCCACCGTAGCCGAGGTTTGGGAATCGCTTGGAGCTGAGATAATCGACGCCGATGAACTCGCTCGTGAAGTTGTCCTTCCGGGTTCACGAGGGCTTTCTAAAATAGCTGATTCATTTGGCGATGTAGTTGTCAATCTTGACGGCACGCTAAATAGGTCAAAGCTCGCTCAACTTGTATTTCAATCGCCGAGCGACAGAAAAAGACTCGAAGCGATTACTCATCCTCTAATCCGTGAACTAGCTACTGAAAAGCTTTATTCAAGCAAGGCAGATATATTGGTTTACGTGATTCCTCTGCTTGTGGAAAGCAAATCAGACATGCCCTTCGACTTCGTAGTGACCGTTGAGGCCCCTAAACCAGAACAAGTCAAAAGAATGATCGAAGACCGAGGGATGAACGAGATTGAGGCAAATGCGCGAATCGCCTCTCAAGCCTCTCCTGCAGAGCGAGCCAACGCCGCAGACCGAATTTTGAATTCCAACCAACCACTTGCGCTTCTACTTAGGGACGCAAAGTCACTATTTAGAGAAATACAAACTTTGGCAACAGCAAAGGGTGTCTCCGATGTCGGTTGAACCTAAACGGCAAGTTTTTCCTTTCGAGGTAATTAGCGAATACAAACCATCTGGTGATCAGCCAACGGCAATCGCAGAGCTGGCTTCCAGGCTGAATGCCGGCGAAAAAGACATTGTCTTGCTTGGAGCCACAGGTACTGGAAAGTCGGCAACAACGGCTTGGCTAATCGAAAAAGTTCAGCGCCCAACTCTCGTTTTAGCGCACAACAAGACCCTGGCAGCGCAACTTGTTAATGAGTTTCGCGAGTTGCTGCCAAATAATGCCGTTGAATACTTTGTTAGTTACTACGACTATTACCAGCCAGAAGCTTATGTTCCCCAAACTGACACCTTCATTGAGAAAGATTCATCTATAAATGAGGAGGTGGAGCGCCTACGATACAAGGCCACAATGAGCCTGCTTTCACGTCGTGATGTAGTGGTGGTATCAACTGTCTCTTGCATCTACGGTCTCGGTGCCCCAGCCGAGTACCTAAATCAGTCCCTGTCTCTGCAGGTTGGAGATAGAATCGACCGCGATGAATTGATTAGGAAGTTCGTCGACCTTCAATACAAAAGAAATGATTTTGATTTCTCTCGCGGCAATTTTCGCGTTAAGGGGGATACCGTCGAAATCATCCCTGTCTATGACGAATTGGCAACGCGAATTGAGTTTTTTGGCGATGAAATAGAGGCCATACACTCGCTTTCCGCCCTTACAGGCGAAATTGTCGCAACGGTTCCTCACGTCGCCATTTTCCCAGCTAGTTACTACGTGGCACCTCCTGAGCAAATGGGCAGAGCCATTGAGGCTATCGAAGATGAACTAGCGGCACGTCTTAGCGAGCTTGAGGGGCAAGGAAAACTTCTCGAGGCTCAGCGTCTCAAGATGCGAACGAGTTTTGATCTTGAGATGATCCGAGAACTTGGTTTTTGTTCTGGCATCGAAAACTACTCTCGATACATTGACGGGCGGGAGCCAGGTAGCGCCCCTAGCTGTCTCCTCGATTTCTTTCCGGATGACTTCTTGATGGTTATTGATGAGTCGCACGCAACGGTTCCACAAATCGGCGCCATGTATGAAGGTGACGCGAGCCGTAAGCGCACGCTGGTTGAGCACGGATTCAGACTGCCTTCAGCGCTAGATAACCGACCATTGAAGTTTTCGGAATTTGAAGAGCGAATTGGTCAAACCGTGTACCTATCTGCCACGCCAGGTAAATACGAGCTAGCTCGAGCCGATGGCTATATTGAGCAGATTATTCGCCCGACCGGTCTAGTCGATCCCAAAATCGTTATCAAGCCAATCAAGGGTCAAGTTGATGACCTCCTAGAGGAAATTCGGGTTCGCTGCGAAAGAAATGAGCGCGTACTGGTAACTAGCTTGACGAAGCGCATGGCTGAAGATCTGACCGACTTCTTCACGGAGGCTGGGGTTCGAGTTCGATACCTACACAGCGACGTCGACACCCTAAGGCGCGTTGAATTGCTGACCGAACTCAGAGCTGGCGTATACGACGTCCTCGTTGGTATTAATCTACTTCGCGAGGGGCTGGATTTGCCTGAGGTTTCCCTAGTTGCGATTCTTGACGCAGATAAACAAGGATTCCTTCGTTCGGCGACCTCACTAATTCAAACCATTGGTAGAGCGGCAAGAAACGTCAACGGCGAAGTTCACATGTACGCCGATAAGTTGACTCCGGCTATGGAGCAGGCAATAGATGAAACCGACCGGAGACGAGCTAAGCAGGTTGCCTACAACAAAGCCCACGGAGTCGATCCTCAACCATTGCGAAAAAAGATCGCGGATTTGACCGATCAAATTCACCGTGAAGAAGTCGACACCGCCAACCTTGTTGAGTCACTCAAGGTGGGGAAAGGTAAGTCAAGGGCAAGGCTTGGTAAAACCAAGGACATCGATGAGTTGCTAAATACGGTTCTTGAACTCGAATCCGAAATGCGCGCTGCGGCGGCAGAACTTCAATTCGAATTGGCGGCCCGGCTACGAGACGAAGTTTCAGATCTAAAGCGAGTCCTACGCGACATCGACCGTCACGCTTGAGAATTAGACTTATCAAGTGAGTCGACTGAATCTAGATAATAAGTTGCGCGTAAAAGGCGCCAGGGTACACAATCTTAAGAATATCGATTTAGAAATCCCCAGAGACTCCCTAGTTGTTTTTACAGGTCTCAGTGGTTCTGGTAAGTCTTCACTCGCTTTTGACACCATTTTTGCCGAAGGGCAACGTAGATATGTGGAATCCCTATCTGCTTACGCCAGACAGTTCCTTGGACAAGTAGATCGACCAGATGTTGATTTCATAGAAGGCCTATCGCCAGCTGTTTCGATTGACCAGAAATCAACAAACCGAAACCCTCGCTCCACCGTTGGAACAATTACCGAGATTCACGACTATCTCAGACTTCTGTGGGCGAGGATAGGTATTCCTCACTGCGCGGAGTGCGGAGAACGCATTGTTAAGCAATCACCGCAGCAAATTGTTGACCAAATCTTGGAGCTGGAAGACGGAACAAGGTTCCAAATACTGGCGCCGATAGTCAATCAAAAGAAAGGCGAGTTTATTGATCTGTTCTCTTCTTTGACTAGCCAGGGTTTTTCGCGAGTCACAGTTGACGGAGAAACAATCCAACTTGTGGAAGCAACTGGGCTAAAGAAGACCATAAAGCACGACATCTCCGTGGTTGTCGACAGACTCGTAGCCAAGCCCGACATTATTCAAAGATTAACTGACTCAGTTGAAACGGCTCTCAAACTAGCTAGCGGCCGTCTAGTTTTAGACTTCGTCGACATCAAGGGAGACGCTGGCAAACGGGTCTTTAGCGAGAAAATGTCTTGCCCAAATGAGCACGAACTAACACTTACGGAAATCGAACCTAGGACCTTTTCCTTTAATGCACCTTTCGGGGCTTGCTCGGCTTGTTCCGGTCTTGGTACCAAGATGGCAGTTGAACCCGAACTGGTAATTGGTGATCCAAGCGCAAGCATCAATGAGGGCGTCTTGCTACCGTGGTCAACGCCAGGCAAAGGACTATACGGATTCTTCACGAGAGTTCTAACGAGTTTGTCTGAAGAACTAGAGTTTTCCCTAGATCAACCATGGAACACTCTCCATGAGGACA
The DNA here is from genome assembly GCA_947447395.1 of Microbacteriaceae bacterium. Classification (GTDB taxonomy): domain Bacteria; phylum Actinomycetota; class Actinomycetes; order Actinomycetales; family Microbacteriaceae; genus Rhodoluna. The sequence continues at coordinate 7,430 of CANFJH010000002.1, forward strand.
TACAACAAGCGGTTTTACATGGAAATAATTTTGACGTTAAGGTCAAATGGAAAAATAAGTACGGTCGTGAGTTGCGCTACACCTCCGGTTTCGAGGGTGTTCTAACCTACATCGAGCGCAAGTGGCTTGAAAGCGAAAATGATTTTCAGCGAGGACGTTGGTCTGGATTTCTAAGAGAGATACCTTGTGCCGCTTGCGATGGATCGAGATTGAAACCCGAAGTTCTAGCCGTCAAAGTTCATGGTAGTTCGATTGCCGATGTTGCAAGGCTAAGCCTTAGGCAGTGCTCAGAATTTTTTCTTAACATTGAGCTCGATTCTCGAGATGCGAAAATTGCCGCTCAGGTGCTTAGAGAGATTCAAGCACGGTTGGTTTTCTTGTTGAATGTTGGTCTTGACTATTTGAGTCTCGAACGTGCTGCAGGAACTCTTAGCGGTGGCGAAGCTCAACGTATTCGATTGGCAACTCAAATTGGTTCGGGCCTGACCGGCGTTCTCTATGTCTTGGACGAACCATCAATCGGCTTACATCAGCGCGACAATCGTCGTCTAATTGAAACCCTCGTGAAGCTTCGAGACCTCGGAAATACACTGGTCGTTGTTGAGCACGACGAAGACACCATTCGAGCATCCGACTGGATTGTAGACATTGGACCTGGAGCGGGTGTCCATGGCGGGGAAGTAGTTCACTCTGGGACCTACGAAGATATTTTAAGTAATGCCCAATCAGTCACAGGTGCATATCTGTCTGGTCGCGAGTCGATTGCCGTTCCAGCCAAGAGGCGCACAGTTGATGCCAATCGCCAACTCAGAGTTGTTGGCGCAAGAGAGAACAACCTCAAGGGTATTGACGCCGTTTTCCCACTTGGTGTTTTTACTGCAGTAACCGGAGTGAGCGGTTCTGGAAAATCATCGTTGGTTAACGACATCCTGTATCAAGTTCTCGCGAACGGTCTCAATGGTGCCAAGGGAGTTCCCGGAAAACACACTCGAGTCGAAGGTCTAGAACTTTTGGACAAGGTTGTGCACGTTGATCAAGCTCCTATCGGAAGAACTCCACGTTCAAACCCGGCTACCTATACCGGAGTCTTCGATCACATCAGAAAGCTTTTTGCCGAGACCACCGAGGCAAAGGTTCGAGGTTATCAGCAAGGTAGATTCTCTTTCAACGTAAAGGGTGGTCGCTGCGAATCATGCAGCGGCGATGGCACTTTGCGAATAGAAATGAACTTCCTACCCGATGTTTATGTTGCTTGCGAGGTTTGTCACGGTGAGCGCTACAACCGGGAAACTCTGCAGGTTCACTATAAGGGCAAGAACATCTCACAGGTTTTGGACATGCCGATTTCTGAGGCCGCTGAATTCTTCGCTCCGGTTGCAGCAATTGCACGCTATTTAGACACCCTCGTTTCGGTCGGTCTAGGCTATGTACGGCTCGGCCAGGCCGCTACTACGCTGTCGGGCGGTGAAGCTCAACGAGTCAAACTTGCAACGGAACTCCAAAAGCGAAGTAATGGTCGTTCGGTTTATGTTTTGGATGAACCCACGACGGGCTTACATTTTGCCGACACTAAGAAGCTCCTGGAAGTTCTCAATAGTTTGGTCGAAAAAGGCAATACTGTCATCGTGATTGAACATAATCTCGATGTCATCAAATGTGCCGACTGGATCATTGATATCGGCCCCGAAGGTGGCGCTGGGGGCGGTTATATCATCGCTGAAGGTACGCCTGAGAAAGTAGCTGGGATCGACTCTAGCTTTACCGGTCAATTCCTGAGAGAACTTCTCTAACGAAATGGCTGAACGTAGAGGTTGGTTTCCAAAAACCGAATCTATACCGGTCAATCCTGGCGTTTATAGGTGGTTCGATTCAAATGATCGTATTTTGTACGTTGGAAAGGCGAAAAACCTACGATCTCGATTGACAAGTTATTTTGCTAAACCGGAAACGTTGCATGAACGTACCCGCCGAATGGTCGATACTGCAGTTCGTATCGACTGGACAATTGTAAAAACAGAATTTGAAGCACTCCAACTTGAATTCACTTGGATCAAACAGTTCAATCCTCCATTCAACGTTCAATTCCGCGATGACAAGTCCTATCCGTATTTGGCAATTTCGTTTGATGAAGATTATCCGAGAGTCTTTTCTTCTCGAACCAGAAAATTGGGTAAAAACAAGTATTTTGGTCCGTACACGCAAGCTTGGGCAGTGCGAGAAACCATAGATGGTCTTCTGAAGGTTTTTCCGATGCGTAGCTGCAGTAGTTCTACGTTCGATAGTGCAAAAAGGGCTGGTCGAGCTTGCCTCTTGGCGGAAATTGGTAAGTGTTCAGCTCCTTGCATTGGAAAAATCAGTGCGCCTGAACATCGAAAACTAGCCGAAAGATTTTCTGCGTTCGTTAGCGGAACCGATTCGTCATTTTTGAAAGTACTTCGTGAAAAGATGGTCTCTGCTTCCAACAGTGAGCAATACGAGCTGGCTGCCAAATTTCGAGATCAATTGGCCGCTCTGGAAGCCGTAAACGCTAAAAGTGCCGTAGTTTTTGAAGACAACACTTCAGCGGATGTCTTTGCAATTGCTTTAGATGGCTATTCGGCAGCGGTAAGCATGTTTAAGGTGCGTGAGGGCAGAATTCGCGGAGCCAAAGGTTGGGTAGTTGATTTGGAACTGGAGAGAGAGTTCCCGGAACTGATTGCATATACTTTGCAAAACAATTACGCAGACGAACCTTCGGACGAATTACCAAGAGAAATAATTGTTCAGGATCGACCCGAAGCCATAGAAGACATCGAAGCTTGGCTAAGTAAACTCAAGGGCACCAAGGTTCAGATTAGGGTGGCCATGCGTGGAGATAAACGTTCCCTTTTGGAAACCGCTCAATCTAACGCAGATCACGCGCTCAAAAACTACAAGGTCAAGAGAGCTACAGACTTCACAGCGAGATCGACTGCGCTAAGTAATTTGCAGTCGGCCTTGAATCTTTCAAGGCCCCCATTGAACATAGAATGCTTTGATGTTTCCCACCTTGCCGGCACTGGAATCGTTGCGTCGAAAGTGGTTTTTGTAGACGGACTTGCCAAAAAAGATCTCTATCGAAGGTATTCATTAGCAAATGCGACTGACGATACCGACGCCATGAATCAGGTTTTGGCGAGGAGGTTTAGAGCAATGAGTGAAGATAATTCGCGTCCGGATCTAATCGTTGTGGATGGCGCCAGGCCCCAAGTAAGTGCGGCGGTCCGCGCAGGAAACAACGCAGGATTCTTTGACCTACCAATAATAGGAATCGCAAAGCGTTTAGAGGAGTTGTGGACAGCCGATGATGCACACCCAATCATCTTGCCCAGGGCAAGCTCGGAACTATACCTGATTCAACAGCTTCGAGACGAAGCCCACCGATTCGCCATCAGTCATCAAAGACAAAAGAGAAAAGCAAACATTTCGACAATTTTGGAAGATATTCCTGGCGTAGGCCCAAGTAAAGTTCGACTGCTTTTGAAGCATTTTGGTTCCTCTATCCGAGTCCGAAACGCCAGCGTAGAGGAACTGAGCGATATTTCGGGCATAGGACCTTCGTTGGGAAGAACAATTCATGAAACTTTAAGAAGTTAAGTTACTTTTTTAGTTACGGCGTGTCGCCCGAAGCCATAGACTTTTGGCAGGAGGTCAAGGTGCATGAATAGCCACGAATTAATTGTTGTTACAGGCATGTCGGGAGCTGGCCGCTCTACCGTCGGCAATGCATTAGAAGACCTCGGATGGTATGTCGTCGATAACCTTCCACCGCAAATGCTTGCGCCAATTTCGGATCTTTTTTCTCTCGCAAAGACGCCGCTTCCAAAACTCGCAGTAGTCATCGACGTTCGAGGTCGTGAGTTCTTCGTTGAACTTCTAGATAGCCTTGCCCAACTCCGTGGACGCTCCATAAACCTTCGCCTGGTTTTCCTAGAGGCCACCGACACTGCGTTAGTCAAAAGATTTGAAAGCGTGCGTCGTCCGCATCCGTTACAAGGAGATGGCACACTTCTTGACGGCATCTCAGCAGAACGACAGCAACTCTTGGCGGTGCGCGAAAGTGCAGACATCGTCATAGATACGAGCGATTTAAACATCCATCAACTGAGCAATGTAACGTCAGAACATTTTAGTTTTGATCAAACTAAGAAACTTCGAGTCATCGTTGAATCTTTTGGATTCAAATACGGGACTCCGACCGATGCTGACCTTATCGCCGATGCCAGATTCATTCCAAATCCGTTCTGGAAAGAAGACTTGAGGCCGTTCACCGGCGAAGACAAATCTGTCAGTGACTACGTCCTTGAAGCTACCGGTGCGAGAGAGTTCATCAACAGTTATGTTGATGCTCTGAAGCCCGTTCTGCGCGGTTACATGACTGAAAATAAGCGTTACGCAACAATTGCCATCGGCTGCACCGGCGGCAAACACCGATCGGTCGCTGTCTCCCGTGAAATAGCCAATTTATTGGAACAAATACCCGATATTTCGGTAACTTTAAAACATCGCGACTTGGGAAGGGAGTAAACGTGGCACTCACTGCTGATTTGAAGTACGAATTGACACGCCTGAAACCCACAAAGGCTGAACTTAGACTCGCTGAATTGTCCGTGATTCTTCGTTTCACGGCGTCGGTCCACGTTGTAAATGCAATGATGATTCTTGAAGCGGAATTCGAATCATCTCAATTGGCGAACCGAATCAAATCCGAACTAAAGGATTTATTTGGCATCGACTCAAAAATTGACATCTTGCACGCATCTGGAATTCGCAAAGCTTCACGACATAACCTTCGAGTTTTAAAGCAGACTGATCTTCTCATTCGGCAAACAGGCCTCTATTACCCAACTGGGAAACCTGTCAGAGGAATTCACTCGCGCTTCATTTCGGATTCTTCAGAAGTGGCCGCAGCCGTTTGGCGAGGAGCCCTACTTGCTCATGGATCACTTACCGACCCAGGCCGATCATCTTCGCTAGAGGTTACCTGTCCTAGCAACGAGGCTGCTTCGTCTCTGGTCGGACTGGCTAAGCGCATGGGCGTAAATGGTGCCAAATCTCGTGAAGTTCGCGGTGTTCATAGAGTTGTCATTCGCGAGGGTGAAGACATTTCTCAATTACTTAGGCTGATTGGAGCCACAACCATCCAAGAAAAATGGGACGGTTTGCGAGCAAAACGAGAAGTTAGGTCTACCGCTAACCGATTGGCAAATTTTGATGACGCGAACCTAAGGCGCTCTGCACAAGCTGCAGTTGCGGCCGGTGCGCGAGTTGCAAGAGCATTAGAGATCCTTGGTCCAGAAATTCCTGCTCACCTGAAATACGCGGGGGAGCTGCGTCTACAGCACAAGCAGGCTTCATTGGATGAATTAGGGCACCTAGCAACGCCTCCCATGACAAAAGATGCTGTTGCCGGAAGGATTCGACGACTGCTGGCAATGGCTGACAAACTTGCCGAAGATCTAGGCATTCCAAATACTGAGGCCTACCTCGGTGAAGAACTTTCGGAATAAGTTCCAGATAATCACTATTTATCAAACTGATAAGAAGGAAATGAAATGACCAAGTACGTACTCCCAGAATTAACCTATGACTACTCAGCCCTCGAACCAAGCATCTCGGCGCGCATCATGGAGTTACACCACTCCAAACACCATGCCGCTTATGTAGCGGGTGCAAACACTGCTTTGGAGCAACTCGCTGAGGCTCGTGACAAGAATGACTTTGCCTGGGTAAACAAGTTGCAGAAGGACTTGGCTTTTCACCTATCAGGCCACATCAACCACTCGATTTTTTGGACGAACTTGGCTCCCACCAATAGCGATCGCCCGGATGGTGAACTTGACTCAGCCATTTCTGAATTCTTCGGTTCACTTGAAGCATTTCAGGCTCACTTCAATGCGGCAGCAATGGGAATTCAGGGAAGCGGCTGGGCTTTTCTAGCTTGGGATTCCGTTGGCGAACGACTTATCATCGAGCAGCTCTACGACCAGCAGTCGAATGTGGCCACCGGAAGTATTCCACTTTTGATGCTCGACATGTGGGAGCACGCCTTTTATCTCGACTACCAAAACGTAAAGGGTGACTACGTCAAGGCATTTTGGAACATCATCAACTGGTCAGATGTCGCAAGACGTTTCGAGCTTGCGCGCACAAAATCTAAAGGCCTTTTGGTAGGCTAAGAGCAGACTTATTGCTCCCAATGATGCGTAGCAAAGTCCGCTGTTTGTAAATACAACTCCGGGCGAGTAATCGCATCGGTTAATAAATTATTCGGGAGATAAATTGGCTACTCGTGTTGGAATTAATGGCTTTGGCCGTATTGGACGCAACTACCTTCGTGCGGAACTTGCTAAGGGCACCGATCTAGAGATCGTTGCTGTTAACGACCTAAGTGACCCAGCTTCGCTTGCTCACCTGCTGAAGTACGACTCAGTTCATGGTCGTTTGAACCAGGAAGTCACAGTAGATGGTCAAAACATTGTTGTTGGCGGAAACGTAATTAAGGTTCTTGCCGAGCGCAATCCTGAGGATCTTCCTTGGGGTGAGCTAGGAGTTGACATCGTTATCGAGTCGACCGGTCGATTCACCGATGCAGACAAGGCTGCTGCGCACATCAAGGCTGGAGCCAAGAAGGTTATTATTTCTGCTCCAGCAACGGGCGAAGATGCAACCTTTGTTATTGGTGTCAACGAGCACCTTTACGACAACGAAAAGCACCACATCATCTCTAACGCATCTTGTACCACCAACTGCCTTGCACCATTTGCAAAGGTTTTCAACGACAAGTTCGGCATTGAGAACGGCCTTATGACCACCGTTCACGCTTACACCGCCGATCAGAACCTTCAGGATGGCCCGCACGGAGATCTTCGTCGCGCACGCGCCGCAGCTGTAAACATCGTTCCTTCGTCAACCGGTGCCGCAAAGGCAATCGGTCTGGTACTTCCTGAACTCAAGGGCAAGCTTGATGGTTACGCGCTACGTGTACCAGTTCCAACCGGTTCGATTACTGACCTGACTCTGGTTTCAAAGACCGAGGTCACCGTCGAGGAAATCCAGGCCGCTTACAAGGAAGCTGCGGCAAGCGGTCCACTCAAGGGCATCCTGAAGTACACCGAGGACCCAATTGTGTCGAGTGACATTATTACCGACGCTCACTCTTCGATTGTCGACGCTGGCCTAATCAAGGTCATCGGCAAGACCGTCAAGATCTCTTCTTGGTACGACAACGAGTGGGGCTACTCAAACCGTTTGGTTGACCTAACCGAACTTGTAGCTTCAAAGCTCTAAAAACTCACAGAATCGATTCATTTTGCGAAAACTCTCTGAGCTTGGCTCACTTGACGGTAAACGGGTAATTATTCGTTGCGACCTAAATGTTCCGCTTGACGGTAAGCGGATCACTGATGACGGTCGTATCGTTGCCTCGGTTCCAACTATCAAGTACCTGGTCGAGCAAGGCGCCAAGGTGGTTGTAATCAGCCATCTTGGTCGCCCAGAGGGTGTTCCAGATTCAAAATACTCACTAGAGCCGGTTGCAGATCGACTTGGTGAATTGCTTGGGCAACCAGTACTTTTTGCTTCAGACACTGTTGGCACAAGAGCAGAAGCTTCCCTAAAGGTCCTTGATCGCGGGGGAGTCGTAGTTCTTGAGAATCTAAGATTCAACGCGGAAGAAACCTCTAAGGATGAAGTTATTCGTCTTGGTTTTGCAAAGAAAATTGCCGCATTTGGCGACCTTTTTGTTTCCGATGGTTTCGGTGTTGTCCACCGTAAGCAGGCATCGGTTTTCGAATTAGCTCAAATTCTTCCCTCCTACGCTGGTTTTCTAGTTGAGAAGGAACTGGATGTCATGCAGCGTCTTACGACAAATCCTGAACGACCTTACGCTGTGGTTCTTGGTGGATCAAAGGTAAGTGACAAGCTCGGGGTTATTGATCACCTTCTTCCTACTGTCGACAAACTTCTCATTGGTGGGGGAATGGTTTTCACATTCTTAGCCGCTCAGGGGTACAAAGTTGGAGCTTCACTTCTGGAAGCCGACCAGATTCCTACAGTTTTGGGTTACATTGCTCGCGCCAAGGAGCTCGGGGTAGAAATCGTGTTGCCAACCGACATCACAGTAGCCAGCAAGTTTGGCGCCGACGCCGAAGTTGCGGTAACTGCAGCCGATGAAATTGAAGGTTCGCCCTTTGGAGCTGCTGGGCTTGGGCTAGATATCGGTCCAGTTTCTGCAGAGAACTTTGCCAAAGAGATTCGTGAAGCTAAGACCGTCTTCTGGAACGGCCCTATGGGAGTATTCGAAATCGAAAAGTTTGCTGGCGGCACAAAGGCCGTAGCTGAAGCACTGACTAAGGTAGAAGGACTTTCAGTTGTAGGCGGTGGCGATTCTGCCGCAGCGGTTCGCATCCTTGGGTTTAAGGATGAGCAGTTTGGCCACATCTCAACCGGTGGTGGGGCAAGTCTTGAATATCTTGAAGGTAAGAAACTACCTGGCTTGGAGGTCCTAAATGACTAATCGCGTTCCGTTCATCGCAGGCAACTGGAAAATGAATCTCGATCACCAGCAGGGAATTGCGCTGGTGCAAAAACTTGCCTGGACCCTGAAAGATGCGAATTTTGATTATTCAAAAGCGGAAGTTACGGTGTTTCCTGGTTTCACTTCACTGCGCTCAATCCAGACTTTAATTGACGCAGATAATTTCGACATCAAACTTGGTGCGCAAGACATTTCTGCACACGACTCTGGTGCTTTCACCGGCGAAGTCTCAGGTGTAGCACTAAAGAAGCTCAATGCAAACTACGTGCTTATCGGTCACAGCGAACGTCGTCAATTTCACAACGAGTCCGATGCAGTAGTGCAGGCTAAGACTGCCGCTTCTTTTCGTCATGGCATTGTCCCAGTTATTTGCGTGGGAGAGACTCTAGAAGAACTAGAGGCCGAGGGCGCTGCTGCAGTTCCTGTGAGACAGACTCTCGCTGCATTGTCTGGTCATGAATCTTTGGGTGACTTTGTGATCGCCTATGAGCCTGTTTGGGCTATCGGAACTGGCAAAGTTGCCACACCTGAACAGGCCGCTAGCGTTTGTGGCAAGATTCGTGAGGCTATTCGTTCTGTACACGGAGAAGTTGCCGATAAGGTACGAATTCTTTATGGAGGCTCAGTGAAGGCTGCCAACGTTGCCGGATTCTTACGCAGCCCAGAAGTAGATGGTGTTTTGGTTGGTGGCGCCAGCTTAGACGCGGAAGAGTTTGCGGGTATCGCTCGCTTTCAGAGCCATCTGGCATTGTAGAATTAAGGCTTCAGGAGACTAAAACATGGACGCAATTCGTATCGCCCTTATGGTGCTACTTTTCATCATCAGCTTGTTGCTGACCCTATTGATTCTGCTTCACAAGGGTCGCGGCGGTGGGCTATCTGACATGTTCGGCGGTGGTGTTTCAACGACCATGCAGTCTTCAGGCGTTGCCGAAAGGAACCTAAACCGAATCACCATCATTCTTGGTGTGGTTTGGGTGGTTATTATCGTTGCTCTAGGATTGTTTGCCCGCTTTAGCGCAACGGCCTAGCAGCCCCAAACAAGATTTCCGGCGGTCTGGTCAACGTACCAGACCGTCTTTTCTTTTCCAGAAATTCTTCCCGCTGGCAACACTGCAGGGTTATCACCAAATACAACGGATACCGCATGCGCCTTATCTGCGCCGGCGACTGTAAACCAAATCTCTTTTGACTCGTTGATCACCTTATAGGTGAAAGAGAGCCTAAGCGGGGGAGGCTTTGGTGAATCATGCTCAGCCACCACTGCAACGCTCTCGCTTCCAATCGTTTTGCCTGGAAATAGGCTTGCAATGTGTCCGTCTGGACCCATTCCCATGAGCATTAGATCGAAGGTCACACCAGCCTTGTCAAACTCACTTCCGAATTTCACCGCTGCTTGGTCTAGGTCAAGCCCTTGATCGCTAGCCGGGAAGAAGTGAAGGTTCTCTGCTGGAATGCTTAGGTGCTTGAGCCAAGCCGAATTTGCCTGGTTGGCGTTTCGATCTGAGCTTTCTGTTTCCACAAATCGCTCGTCGCCCCACCATAGATGAAACCGATTTAGGTCGAGCGAGTTGAAGTCGAGTAGACGAGCGGCGGCAAGGGTTGCAATGCCAACCGTTCCACCAGTTATTGCTACGTCAACTCTTTCTTGCAAAGCCAATTTTGTTTCGACAAACCTGAAAAGATCTTCAGCTGCTTGGTGAGCTAGTGCATTGGAGTCTTTGAAGCGATTTACTAGCGCGCGAACCACTTGATAACCTTGCCGAATAGTTCATCAGGGTCAAGGCGTCTTAAGTCTTCGCTAAGACAGTCTCGGTCACTTCGTCTGGGTAGGGAAATTTCACGTGTTGGCTGTGTTGGCTGGATGAGCGTGGCCACATCTGGAACCTTCCGGATTATTTCAATGTTTCCAGAAGCGCGAATTAGCTTTACACCTTTAATGCCACTTACCGACTTGCCACGTGGTTGACGGGTAAGAGTAACGTCAACCTTCAACTTAAGACCAAGCCAGGCTGCTAGTAAATCGGTACTTGGAGAATCGGGCGCACCGGTAACTTCAACCGATGTAACTGGATCGTAGGGTGGCTGGTCGAGAATGGCGGCCAATTGTGCTCGCCAGAGAGTAATTCTGGTCCATGAGAAATCCGAGTCTCCGGGGTGATATCCCTTGGCCAACTGTTTCAAGAATGCATGTGGATCGCTTTGACGAGCCGCATCTGTGATGCGACGAGTTGCGATTCTGCCTATCGCTGAGCTTGATAGAACCAATGGGGCCTCTGAAGGCCACCAAGCAACAACAGGGGCATCGGGAAGGAGAAGACCGGTGACAAGAAGCTCAGGGTCGCTTGCAGCTTCTCCGTGGGCTTTTAGAACTATGACTTCTGAAGCTCCAGCATCGCCACCAACTCGAATTTCTGCATCGAGTTTTGCATTGCCAGATACTGCAGTCTTGGTCTCTGCGAGCACAATGATGCGGCAAGGGTGTTCGCGTGACGATTCGTTGGCTGATTTGACAGCAGATTCAAGACCCTGAATGTCGGTTTGGATTACCAAGGTTAAAACGCGCCCAAGGGCAACAGCGCCTCCCTGCTCGCGAATCTGAACTAACGCCTTTGAAACCTTACTGATGGTGGTGTCTTTAAGTTCAACGATCATGGACGACGCCACGCCCTTCCGTCTTGTTCCATCATCTTGTCAGCTGAGGCTGGGCCCCAAGTTCCTGGACGATATTGTTCAGGCTGACCCTGCTTTTCCCAGAATTCTTCGATTGGGTCGAGTATTTTCCAGGAAAGTTCGACTTCTTCATGCCTTGGGAAAAGCGGTGGATCACCTAGCAATACATCCAAAATCAATCGTTCATAGGCTTCAGGGCTTGCTTCGGTAAATGCGTGTCCGTAACCGAAATCCATGGTCACATCGCGCACCTGCATACCAACACCTGGAACCTTGGAGCCAAATCGGATTGTTACACCTTCATCCGGCTGAACTCGAATAACGAGTGCATTTTGACCTAACTCTGAGGTTTGGTCTGCTGCAAAAAGCTGCTGAGGTGCACGCTTGAATACAACTGCAATCTCGGTGACACGGCGCCCGAGCCTTTTACCTGCACGCAAGTAAAAAGGAACGCCTGCCCAACGGCGAGTATTGATGTCAAGGCGCATTGCAGCATAGGTTTCCGTAACGGACTTCGGGTTCATTCCCTCTTCGTCAAGGAATCCGAGAACTTCCTCACCGCCCTGCCAACCGCCAGCATACTGTCCGCGAGCAGTGTGCTTTCTTAGGTCATCAGGCAAGCGAACAGCCTGAAGAACCTTTTCCTTCTCGTTGCGAAGATCTGCCGCGTCAAATGACACAGGTTCTTCCATTGCGGTAAGTGCAAGTAGTTGGAGCAAGTGGTTCTGAATTACGTCTCGAGCAGCGCCAATGCCGTCATAGTAGCCCGCACGGCCACCAACACCAATGTCTTCTGCCATGGTGATTTGAACGTGATCGATGTAGTTTGCGTTCCAAAGTGGTTCAAATAATTGGTTTGCGAAACGCAAAGCCAGAATATTCTGAACTGTTTCCTTGCCAAGGTAGTGGTCGATTCTAAAAATTGAGTCCGCTGGGAAAACTGCTTCCACGACTTCATTTAGCTCACGAGCCGATTTCAAGTCATGGCCGAATGGTTTTTCAATGACCACGCGCCTGAACTCATCAGGCTTTGGATCAGCGAGACCGCTGCGGCTCAATTGACGGCAGACCAAAGGAAACGCCTTAGGAGGAATCGACAGGTAAAACGCGTGGTTACCATTGGTTCCTCGTTTTGTGTCGAGTTCCTCAATGGTTGCCTTTAGACGATCGAATGCTGCATCGTCATCAAAATCGCCCTGCACAAAACGAATTCCCTCGGAGAGTTGTTGCCAAACCTCTTCGCTGAACGGGGTTCGAGAGTATTCACGAACTGAATCGTGAACTACTTTGGCAAAATCTTGGTTTTCCCACTCTCGCCTGGCGAAACCAACCAGAGCAAATCCAGGCGGTAGCAAACCGCGGTTTGCAAGGTCATAGACCGCCGGCATCAATTTTTTGCGTGACAAATCTCCGGTTACACCAAAAATGACGAGCGAACTTGGACCGGCAATTCGATTCAGGCGACGATCGTCGGGATCCCGCAGCGGATTATGACCAGCTGCCAATTTTGCAGGACTCAAGTGCTACTCCTAAAGGCTTTTCGAGATTAGAGCTAGGCCGGCTTCGACATCACTAAGTGTGAGCGTCAAAACTGGTCGGCCGTGTGAAGCTAGCACTTCTGCGTCGCCGGCTGCTTGAGAAGCTATGAGCTCACCGAGGGTGAAATCACGTCCGGGAACAGAGATATCCTTTGTGGCTCTAGAGACGATCTGAAGGTATAGACCTTGTGCTGGGCCACCTTTGTGGTACTGACCAGTCGAGTGTAGGAATCGCGGTGCCCAACCAAAGGTTGTTGGTCGAGCAGACTTCTCAGCAAATAGATTGCGAAGTCTGGATGCCTCTGGATGGTCGACTCGATCCAAGTAGGCGTGAATCGAAACGTAACTATCGGGAAGACTCGTTGCTAGGAAAGCGGAAATCGCTCCCTTTACGTCGATCACTCCGGTGAGATCTATTCCCTTGACCCGAATCTCAACTGTCGCATCAGTGAAAGCCGCAGGAAGTTCGGCCGCACGGTTTTCAAGCATTCCTCTGGCAGCAATTTTTGCCGATTCAACATCTGGCTGGTCAAATGGATTAATTCCGATAAGCCGCGAGGCAATTACAGTGGCATATTCCCAAAGCATGAACTGAGCACCGAGTGAACCTGACACGGATACACCGTTGGTGTCTGCTTCTTTTGCGTCAGCCACAAGTCGAACCACCAAAAGATCTTCCGGCTTGCTTACCAGTTCCGGTGCAACCTGGTCGATTACAACCGGTAAAACACCTTTACCCTGCTTACCTGTTGACTCAGCAATTAACTGCTCAGCCCAATCACCAAGACCCTTAATGGCTGTTCCGTCTTCAAGTAGAGCAACCTTGTCTGCATAGCCCACAAGCCCTTGGGTTCTAGCTAGAGCGGCACCTAGAACTAAGCCAGGATTTGTCGCATCATCCTTGATAAGAAGGTTAGAAGCCTCGGTGGCGTCATTGAGAAGCTGCTGAATGTCTGCACCGGCGAGACCCGAAGGAACGAGCCCGAAAGCAGTTAGAGCAGAATAACGGCCACCAACAGTTGGATCCGCATTGAAAATTCGGTAACCATCGGCTTTGGCGGCTGCTTCCATAGGTGACCCTGGGTCAGTAACAATGACGATTCGCTCGGACTTATCAATTCCCGCAGATGTAAATGCTTGCTCAAAAAGACGTTTCTGAGAGTCAGTTTCAACTGTAGAACCGGACTTCGAAGAAACAACGATGGCGGTCTTGCTTAGATCCCCTGCAAGTGCAGCCCCAACCTGTTCAGGGTTAGTCGAATCTAGGACGACTAGCTCAACGCCGGCAGTCTTCGTAATCACTTCAGGGGCTAGAGATGAACCACCCATTCCGCAGAGCACAAAACGCGTAACGCCCTGTGTATTGAAATGTGACCTAAGTTCAAGAATTCGGGCAACAAGCGGCTGAGACTCGGAAGCCGAGCTGGTCCAGCCGAGACGAATTGAACTTTCCGCTTCCGCATCCTTGCCCCAAAGTGTGAAATCCTTAGCGGCAATGCGGCTGGCCACCTTATCTGAAACAAGTTGCTGAATAACAGACTCAACAGCGGCCGAAGCCTTGCCGCTAGTAACTACCTTGATGGTCATTATTTGGCTGCCTCAAGCGCTTCGCTGATGCCTTCAACAAGTTCGTTCCAAGAGATGATGAACTTTTCGACACCCTCAGTTTCGAGAAGTTCGGTAACTTCGTCATAGCTAATTCCTAGACCTGCAAGTTGGTTTAGCACGGCGGTTGATTCCGAGTAGTGGCCAACAATTGAGTTTTCAGGAATTACACCGTGGTCAAAAACTGCCTCCATGGTCTTTTCTGGCATGGTGTTTACGAGCATTGGTGCAACTAGTTCGGTCACGTAAAGAGTATCGAGAAGAGCAGAGTCTTTCACTCCGGTTGAAGCCATCAAAGGCCTTTGCTTATTTGCACCACTCACCTCAAGAGCTGCCCATTCTGAAGTCGCAAATTCCTGTTCGAAAACTTGGTAAGCCAAGCGAGCATTGGCAAGAGCAGCCTTACTCTTCAACGAGATTGCCTCTTCGGTTCCGATTGCAACCAAACGCTTGTCAATTTCGGTGTCGACTCGAGATACGAAGAATGAAGCAACCGAATGTATCTTTGAAACATCGTGTCCCTTCGACTTCGCATTCTGGATACCGGCAATGTAAGCGGCAATAACTTCCTGGTAACGCTGAAGCGAGAAGATCAGGGTAACGTTCACGCTAATACCCTCGGAGATAACTGCAGTGATGGCAGCAAGACCGGCCTTTGTAGCCGGAATCTTTATCATCACGTTTTCACGATTTACCTTGGCAAATAATTCTTTTGCCTGCTTCACGGTACCTTCGGTGTCGTGTGCTAATCCAGGTTCCACCTCAATTGAAACTCGACCGTCAAAGCCCTTTGAAGATGCATATACGCCCTTGAAAATGTCGCAGGCATTTGCAACGTCAACAGTGGTAATTTCGAAAATTGCTTCGGTAGCAGACTTTCCAGCTGCTGCAAGTTCCGCAACCTGCGATCCGTAACCTTCGCCCTTACCAAGTGCCTGAGCGAATATGGTCGGATTGGTGGTTACACCACTGACCGAGCGAGTCTCGATGAGATTCGCGAGGTTGCCGGACTCGATTCGAGTACGCGAAAGATCATCGAGCCAAATGCTTACTCCATTGGCATCAAGTTGAGCTAGGGGACTGGTCATAGTATTTACGCTTTCTTTAGGCTGATATTTGCGGCAGCAACAACATTTTCTACAGTCACTCCGAATTCACGGAAAAGGGTTTGGTAATCCGCCGAAGCACCGAAGTGTTCGATCGATACTGACTCACCAAATGGGCCAACGTACTTGCTCCATCCAAGGCTCAGGCCAGCCTCGACCGAGACACGCGCCTTCACCGAGCTAGGCAATACCGATTCGCGGTATTCGTCAGACTGTTCCTCGAACCATTCAACACAAGGAGCCGATACAACACGTGTTGCAATTCCAGCTGCTTCAAGTTGCAGTCGTGCAGCAACCGCCAATTGAAGTTCTGAACCGGTTGCAATCAAAACTAATTTCGGCTTGCCATTGCTGGCGTCTGCAAGAACATAGGCACCCTTGAGTGTGTTCTCGGCACCTGCAAGTACAACACCAGTCACGTCTTTTTCTCCACGGCGCAAAACTGGAATGTTCTGACGGGTCAAAGCGATTCCCGAAGGGCCATCCGTGTGCGCAAGCATTCCTTGCCACGCATAAGAGGTTTCGTTTGCATCACCAGGACGAATAATCGCAAGATTAGGAATTGCTCGCAAAGTAGCCAATTGTTCGATTGGCTGGTGAGTAGGACCGTCTTCACCCAGCGCAACAGAGTCGTGTGTCCAAACAAAAATCGAGGGGACACCCATAAGCGCAGCCAAACGAACAGCGGGGCGCATGTAATCGCTAAAGATTAGGAAGGTGCCACCGAAAGGTCGACTGTGACCACTGAGGGTAATTCCATTAAGGATTGAACCCATTGCGTGCTCGCGAATCCCGAAGTGCAAAACTCGTCCGTTTTTGTCGCCAGACCATTCATGCGTTGACCATTCACTTGGGATAAATGACTTGGCCCCAGTAATGGTGGTGAGGTTTGATTCCGCGAGGTCTGCAGAACCTCCCCAAAGTTCTGGCATGACGGCGGCGATTCCGTTGATGACTTTTCCGGATGCTGCTCGTGTTGAAACTTCAGTTCCACCCTCGAATACCGGAAGTGACTCATTCAGGCCATCAGGTAATTCACCAGAAATTAGTCGATTTAGGAGACTCTTTTTCTCAGGGTTTTCGGATGCCCACGCGTCAAAGGATGCCTCCCAAACTTTGCGGTTTTCATCCGCAAATGCCTGGTAGCCGCGAGTATGTGCGATAACATCGGCGTCTACCTGGAAAGACTTTTCAGGATCAAATCCGAGTACGTTCTTGAGGCCGGCTAGTTCCTCTGCACCCAAAGCTGAGCCGTGAATCTTTCCAGAATTCTGTTTTTTAGGTGAAGGCCAACCAATTATGGTGCGAAGGCGAATCAATGACGGCTTGTCGGTCACTGCTTTGGCTGCCTGAATCGCGTTGTACAGCTCTTCAATGTCTTCTACGTAGTTACCGGATTTCTTCCAGTCGACTGTTTGGGTGTGCCAGCCATATGAGTTGTAACGGCCGATGATGTCCTCTGTAAAGGAGATGTTGGTGTCATCTTCGATGGAGATCTGATTGCTGTCGTAGATAACAACCAAGTTGCCGAGTTTCTGGTGGCCAGCAAGTGAAGCCGCTTCGGATGTTACACCTTCCTGCATGTCACCGTCTCCGGCGATTACGTAGACGAAGTGGTCAAAAGGACTTGTACCTGAAGGTGCACTTGGGTCAAAAAGACCACGCTCGTAACGGGTTGAATAGGCGAAGCCGGTAGCCGAAGCTAGTCCTTGACCAAGTGGGCCAGTGGTGATTTCAACACCTTTTGTGTGCTTGTATTCTGGGTGACCAGGTGTGGCTGAACCCCAGGTGCGTAGCGACTTGATGTCATCAAGTTCTAAACCGTATCCATGCAAATAAAGCTGGTTATACAGAGTCAATGATGAGTGCCCGACACTCAAAATAAAGCGGTCGCGCCCGATCCAACGATCATCTTTCGGGTCATGGCGCATTACCTTGTTGAAGAGCAAGTAAGCGACTGGTGCAAGTGAAATAGCGGTTCCTGGGTGACCATTGCCAACCTTTTCAACCGCGTCTGCAGCCAAGACTCGCGCAGTATTGACTGCCTTGGAATCTAATTCTGACCATTGGAATGCTGACATAGCGACTCCTGACTTTTTATGAGCAACCGTGCTCTATGGATATGGAGGGCTTCATCGCCGAGAGAACTCGAAATTGCGAGTTACCATGGTGAAAGTCTACTACCGAGCGTGCCTGTAAACTTGTTGATAATGTCCAAGATTCGCGCCTATGTCGCACTCACCAAACCACGTGTAGTCGAGCTGTTGCTGGTAACCACCGTACCGACGATGATCCTTGCGAACCATGGTTTCCCAAGCATTTTCTTGGTGCTGAACGTTCTCATTGGTGGCGCACTTTCCGCAGGAAGCGCCAATGCCTTTAACTGCTACATTGACGCCGATATCGACAAAATTATGGGGCGCACTAAAGGTCGGCCTCTCGTTACGGGAGAACTATCTAAGCGCGAGGCACTCTCATTTGCCTACTCGACGGGCTTGGTCTCATTCGGTTACCTTTGGATCACCGCTGGTTGGCTTTCAGCGGTCCTCTCGCTCGGTGCAATCTTGTTTTATGTCCTGATTTACACACTTTTGCTAAAGAGGCGAACCCCTCAAAACATTGTTTGGGGTGGCGCTGCGGGTGCTGCGCCAGTTCTAATTGGTTGGGCCGCTGTAACACACGATCTATCAGTTTCGGCTTGGCTTCTTTTTCTATTTATTTTTCTGTGGACCCCGCCTCACTATTGGCCGCTATCAATGAAATATCGCGACGATTACGCAGCAGCGGGCGTACCAATGCTCCCAGTAGTGCGGAACTCTAGAATTGTCGGAGCGCAGATCTTGCTTTACACCTGGGCTATGGTAACTAGCTCGCTTTTGCTCATTCCAGCTGCGCACATGGGAATCATTTACTCGGGCGTAGCCGGAATGTTTGGCATTTGGTTCACCTTCGAAGCAACAGTTTTATACCGCCAATCTAAGACAGGTGAGCCTCAGTCACCAATGCGCCTGTTCCATGGTTCTATCAGTTATTTGACTGTCTTGTTCCTAGCGATCGCTATCGACCCGTTACTGAACTTTCAGCTTTTCTAACCTAGCTAGGGCTTCGGCTCGTTCGTTTGCGTGATCCACGATTCGCTCTGGATATCCGTGTGTGTAACCATCAACTTGATCCCAAGGTTCATGCACAGCATTTCCGGAAAGGTGGCGCAGTTCTGCTATGTAGCGTCTGACATAGTCGCCGTTTTCATCAAACTTCAACCCTTGTCCAACAGGATTAAAAACTCGGTAAAACGGTGATGCATCTGTTCCGCAACCGGCAGTCCACTGCCACCCATGGGCGTTTGAAGCAGGGTCAAAATCGGTCAAATTTTCTTGAAACCAGGACGCGCCATGTTGCCATTCAATGTGTAGATCCTTGACTAAAAATGAAGCCACAATCATTCGCACTCGATTGTGCATCCAACCTGTTTGGGCAAGCTGTCGCATGCCGGCATCAACCATCGGATAACCCGTACGACCCGATTTCCAAGCCTCGAATTTATCAGCAGGCTCGTCATAGGTCATGCTTTCGAATTTCTTGTCGAAATATCCCAATAGAGTGTCTGGGCGTTGCCACAAGACATCAGCGTAAAACTCGCGCCAAGCAATTTCCTTGCGGAAAACATCGGGCCCTGCTCCATCGGGCAAACTGGCAAGGATCGTGCGCGGATGGATTTCTCCATGGCTCAAAGCGTGCGAGAGGTGACTAGTTCCGCCTATCGCGGCAAAGTTTCGTGCGTCAGCGTAATCATAAATTCTGTATTCCAGGAAACGTTTTAGCGTATTGAGCGCGAATTGTTCTCCAGCTTTGGTCTCCGCGCCTAATTCAAGTTCGGGATCAAAATTTGTGGCAAATTCTGTGACCGCATGGAAAATTGCCGAAGAAGGTAGACAATACGGCTGTTCGAACTCACTTTGAACCCAAACATTGAAAAATGGGGTGTAGACGCGATAGGGGGTTCCGTCCGCCTTCTGCACTGTTCCTGGAGCGACTGCATAATTACCCAGCCCTCGCACCAGCCTCACTCCAATTGAAGTGAGATCTTTTTCAATGGCAAGGAGTTCCTTTACACCGAAAGTATCAAATACTTCCGAGACAAATACTTTGTCTGCACCCAAATGTTTAGTCAATCGCGGCAAATCGCTTGGAGATTGAATAAACGACAACTTGCCTTCGAGTGACTCAGAAAGTTTTGCCCACGAGGAGCGTAGTGAATTTTTACGTATTTCAGACAAGTCACTAAATGCTTGACCAAGCAAATCGGCAGTTGCAACACAGTAAACGTCATGCCCAGAAGCTAATGCATCGTTAAGAGCTGGGTGATCCTGTAACCGCAGGTCTCTGCGAAACCAGAAGACTACCGGCATTATTTCCTTCTAAACGAAAGCCACTGCAAAGTCAGTAGTGAGCAGAAAACCGATGCGAGCAGCATGTGAACGATCACAAGACTTACTGGCAATCCAACTCTGGCCTGAAGAGTGCCAACTAAGGCTTGGCTCACTAAACAGACCACAGTCCAAAAGGTAAGCCGACTTGAATATCCGTCAACATCACGTCGACGGACCGACAGCAATAGGAGTAAGGCCAAGACCAGGGCAAAATACCCAGGAAATGAATGAAACTGTTGCCAGAGAGCCGAGTCAAGACCGTTTCTTGGTGTTACTGCATCTCCAGCATGTGGTCCGCTTCCAGTGACTATGATTCCAATCAAGATGGCAATTGAGCCAAAAACAGCCAACGCGGAGCTTGAAATTCTCTCAAAGGCCATGGATGCACTTATCTCAGGTTTATAAACTCGCCAAAGTTGAATACTGGATACGCAAATCATTAGACCGCTGATCACAAAATGAAGTCCAACAACCCAAGGATTCAATTTTGTTAGGACGCTTATTCCTCCAACAATTGCCTGTAGAAAGATTCCTCCAACAAGGACAATCGAAGTTGATCTAACTTTCCGGCCTAGCCCAGATCGAAAGGCGGCCAAGACGGTAAAGACTGCCACTAGGAGCAACACAAAAGTCAGCATTCGGTTACTAAATTCGATCACACCGTGCAAGCCCATTGCGGGAACTGTTACCAAGGACGTGGGCGTGCAATTTGGCCAAGTAGGGCAACCTAACCCAGATCCCGTAAGTCTCACTGCACCACCCGTGACGACAATTAGGATTTCGGAAATCACTGAAGCCCAAGCGAGTCCGCGGAGCGCTGCTTCACCAGCAATTCGAGATAACCAATTCATGCTTGAAACCTTTACCAACTAATGACGCTCAACTAGACTTGGGTGAAGTGACTTTAGTCACCCTTCTAAATCAAGTCTTACACGCGAGTTTTTCCTGTGCTTGGTTTCGGGAATTATTTTGCAACGCAAATCGTTTTATCAAGCGAGAGAGAGGTTTAGTGTGTCTGAGAACATCATCGACCGCCCCGAGCTTGACAGTTTGGGAAACTACGAATTCGGCTGGTCAGATAAGAGTCAGGCAGGCGATAACGCACGTCGAGGCATCAATGACGAGGTCGTTCGAGACATTAGCTCGAAGAAATCTGAACCGGAATGGATGCTTGAGCGTCGCATGAAGGGCTATGAATACTTCCTTCGTAAGCCAATGCCAACCTGGGGGGCTGACCTTTCCGGAATTGATTTCGACAACATTAAGTACTTTGTTCGTTCAACGGAAAAGCAAGCGGCATCCTGGGAGGACCTCCCAGATGACATCAAAAATACCTATGAGCGCTTAGGTATTCCAGAAGCAGAACGTAGTCGCCTAGTCGCAGGTGTTGCTGCTCAGTACGAATCCGAAGTTGTCTACCACCAAATTCAGGAAGAACTGGAAGCTCAAGGCGTTATTTTCCTAGACACTGATACCGCGCTGCGCGAGCACCCGGAAATTTTCCAGGAATACTTCGGAACTGTTATTCCTGCAGGAGATAACAAATTCGCGGCTCTAAATACAGCAGTTTGGTCCGGCGGTTCATTCGTTTACGTGCCAAAGGGTGTCCATGTGGAGATTCCTTTGCAGGCCTACTTTCGCATTAACACCGAAAACATGGGTCAGTTCGAGCGGACATTAATCATCGCCGATGAAGGTTCGTATGTGCATTACATCGAGGGTTGCACTGCACCTATCTATCAGAGCGACTCGCTTCACTCAGCGGTTGTTGAGATCATTGTGAAAAAGAATGCTCGTGTTCGATACACGACCATTCAGAACTGGTCTACTAACGTCTACAACTTAGTAACTAAAAGAGCAGTAGCCGAAGCCGGTGCCACCATGGAATGGGTCGACGGTAACATCGGCTCTAAGGTGACCATGAAATATCCAGCAGTAATTTTGGCTGGAGAATTTGCCAAGGGGGAGACTCTTTCGGTTGCCTTTGCAGGTCCAGGTCAACATCAAGATGCCGGTGCGAAGATGATTCACCTTGCTCCGAATACTTCTTCTTCGATTATTTCCAAGTCCATTGCCCGAGGCGGCGGCAGAACTTCGTACCGCGGTGAGATTCGTGTCAATCCAGGTGCTTACAACTCAGCAAATACGGTTCGATGCGACGCCTTATTGGTAGACACAATCAGTCGCTCGGACACTTATCCTGCGGTAGACGTTCGTGAAGATAACGTAACTATGGGCCACGAAGCCACGGTGTCACGAGTAAGCGATGAGCAATTGTTTTACTTGCAGTCTCGCGGCTTGCCGGAAGATGAAGCTATGGCCATGATTGTCCGTGGTTTTATCGAGCCTATTGCCAAGGAACTTCCTATGGAATACGCACTTGAACTAAACAAACTGATTGAAATGCAAATGGAAGGGGCTGTTGGTTAGTGGAACAGCACAGTCACGGTGCCGGTATTCCGCTCCAAGTTCGCTCTGAACGTTCTCGTTCGGTAAATCCTTCCGACTTTCCTGCAATTTCGATCCGCGATGAGCAGTGGCGCTATCTGCCTGCTGAGCGACTAGATGGCCTAGACCGTGAACTTACCTTTTTTTCAGGATCTCTTGAAGGCTTATCTCTCAAAGAGACAACCAACGAGTCCTGCGGGAATATCGGTCTTCCAGAGGATCTAATTGCCTCGCAGGTTTGGGCACTTGGCCAAGTGAAATTGATTGAGCTATTTAATGGCCAAGAAACCGGTCTTCTAACCATCTCGAATAACGCTTCCAAACAGGGTCTTCAATTTCTGATCAAAAACGAGAAATTTGCTAAAAATACAGTGATTTTGAACCACGTTGGGTCTGGATCGCTTGCTGAAGTAATAGAGATTGATGTTGCCGATGAATCCGACTTGACGGTCATCAGCATCCAAAACCTCGATGATGACGCCGTCATCACGTCATCACAATTCGCGAAATTGGGTCGAAACTCGCGTTTTAAGCACATTGTCGTTTCAATCGGCGGCAAAACAATTCGATTGGTACCAACCGTGACATTTGCTGGAGAGGGCGCCAGTGTAGAAATGCTTGGTGCTTACTTCGCAAATGGCGACCAACACATCGAACACCGTCCCTTTGTTGACCACAACACTGCCAACTGTTCATCGAATGTCGCTTATAAGGGTGCCCTACAAGGTGCAAAAGCACATACCGTCTGGGTTGGAGACGTCCTTATTCGCCAAGCGGCCGAAGGCACTAAGACGTACGAACTTAATCGCAACCTTCTACTTACCGATGGCGCTAGGGCCGACTCGGTTCCTAACTTGGAAATCGAAACTGGTCAAATCGAAGGTGCTGGACACGCTAGTGCCAGCGGTCGTTTTGACGACGAGCAACTTTTCTATTTACAGGCTCGCGGTATTCCTGAGCTAGAGGCCAAGAGATTAGTGGTTAAGGGTTTCCTAAACGAAGTTATCTCGCAGATTGGTTCCCCTGAACTTGAAAACGAACTAAACGCACTTATCGAAGCAAAGCTCGAAGGGAAGAAATAGATATGGCGCACCTAATTGCACCAGAATCAAGCTTGAAGCCGGGACAAGTTGTCCGTGCCCTAATTGAAGGACACGCAATTGCCATCGCACGGGGCAAAGATGGAAATGTCTATGCCATCGACGACAAGTGCTCTCACGGCGAAATCAGCCTTAGCGAAGGTTTTGTTGACAGCGACACCATCGAATGCTGGGCTCACAGCGCCAAATTTTCCCTAAAAACGGGCGAGGCACTGACATTGCCAGCCTTTGAACCAGTTGCCACATACGAAGTCTTCGTTGAAAACGGCAACATCTTCCTTGAATACGATCCGGCATAAGGACCCCAAAATGGCAATTCTAGAAATCAAAAACCTTCATGTAAGTGTTGACACCGAAGCCGGCAGCAAGGAAATTCTGCGTGGTGTTGACCTAACTATTCGTAGCGGTGAAACACACGCCATCATGGGTCCGAACGGCTCTGGCAAGTCAACCCTGGCCTATTCAATCGCCGGACACCCTAAGTACCAAGTAACTCAGGGCGAGATTCTCCTAGACGGTGAGAATGTTCTCGAGATGAGCCCTGACGAGCGTGCTCGAGCCGGACTATTCCTAGCAATGCAGTATCCGGTCGAGATTCCTGGTATTTCGGTTAGCAACTTCCTCCGCACAGCGAAGACTGCCATTGCAGGTGAAGCTCCTGCTCTTCGTCCTTGGATCAAGGAAGTCAAAGAGGCAATGACTAATCTAAAAATGGATTCGGCGTTCTCTGAGCGCAGTGTTAACGAGGGTTTCTCGGGCGGCGAAAAGAAGCGCCATGAGATTCTTCAGCTTGAACTTTTGAAGCCGAATTTCGCAGTCTTAGATGAAACCGACTCTGGTTTGGATGTTGACGCACTCAAGATTGTGTCTGAGGGTGTAAATCGAGCTCAGGTCGCCAATGACATGGGTGTGCTACTTATCACTCACTACACACGCATTTTGAAATACATCAAGCCTGATTTCGTGCACGTATTCGTTGCAGGAAAAGTTGCCGAAGAGGGTGGGCCTGAATTGGCTGAGCGCCTCGAGGCCGAAGGTTACGACCGGTACCTCGACTAATGGCAAAAGAGCTTTCTCCAGCGAAACACGATGAAGTTATAGAGGCGCTAAAAGACGTCATCGACCCTGAAATTGGTGTGA
The DNA here is from genome assembly GCA_947447395.1 of Microbacteriaceae bacterium. GTDB lineage: Bacteria > Actinomycetota > Actinomycetes > Actinomycetales > Microbacteriaceae > Rhodoluna. Next base: position 32,027 of record CANFJH010000002.1, read on the forward strand.
ATATTGTCGATTTGGGTCTGATTTACGGCGTTGAAGAGTCAGAAGAAGATGGCTCGTTGCTCATTAACATGACTCTAACCTCAGCCGGTTGCCCTCTAACAGATGTCTTGGAAGAACAGACCGCAGCAGCACTCGACGGTGTGACGGAGGCATTTCGAATCAATTGGGTTTGGATGCCACCTTGGGGCCCAGAATTGATAACCGAAGACGGTCGCGAACAAATGCGCGCGATTGGGTTTGCAATCTAGCAATGCTTTCAGTCCAAGACTTAGAAATTCGAATTGGCGCCAGACTACTTATGTCTGGCGTAAATTTTCGCGTTGACCGAGGCGATAAAATCGGTTTAGTTGGCCGAAATGGCGCGGGAAAGACCACTCTCACTAAGATTCTTGCGGGGGAGAACCCACCTAGTGCTGGTGTAATCGATCGCCAAGGAGAGATTGGTTATCTGCCACAGGATCCAAGGACTGGTGACCCAGAAGAACTTGCGCGAACGCGAATATTGAATGCAAGAGGTCTTGGCGACCTAATGGTGAAGATGACTCAGGCAACCGAGGACATGGGCTCAATTGAGCAGGATGTCTTTGATCGAGGAATGAAAAACTATTCGAAATTTGAGGACGAGTTCCAAAGCGCGGGGGGCTATGCAGCAGAGGCAGAAGCAGCTGCTATTGCGAGCAACTTGGGAATCAAGGAATCTATTCTCAGCCAGCCACTAAAAACGCTCTCTGGCGGTCAGCGACGCCGTATTGAGTTGGCTCGAATTCTTTTCTCGAACGCCCAGACCATGATTTTGGACGAGCCAACAAACCACCTAGATGCGGACTCCGTAATTTGGCTGCGTGATTTCCTAAAGAGTTATTCCGGCGGACTGATTGTCATCAGTCACGACGTGGACCTAATCGGTGAAACGGTAAATAGAGTTTTCTACCTAGACGCCATTCGAACCGTGATCGACGTTTACAACATGGGCTGGCACAACTATCTCAAACAGCGTGAAAGCGATCAGGAACGTCGAAAGCGCGAACGAGCGAATGCCGAGAAGAAGGCAAGCACATTGCAACTTCAGGCTGCGAAGTTTGGGGCCAAGGCTTCAAAAGCAGCTGCTGCGCACCAAATGGTTAAACGTGCTGAAAAGCTAATTGCAGGTCTTGAGGATGTACGTGAAGCAGATCGCGTTGCTAACATTCGATTCCCAGAGCCCGCTCCCTGTGGAAAGACACCGCTATTTGCGGAGAATCTCAGCAAGTCATACGGATCTCTCGAAATCTTCACTGCAGTTGATTTAGCTATCGACAAGGGCTCAAAAGTAGTTGTACTTGGTCTTAACGGCGCTGGAAAAACGACTTTGCTAAGAATTTTGGCTGGAATCGACAAATCCGATACAGGGAACATCCTTCCTGGTCACGGTCTCAAAATCGGCTACTACGCGCAAGAGCACGAGACTCTTAATGTAAACATTTCGGTTTTAGAGAATATGCAACGAGCGGCACCGCAATTGAACGACACCGATTCTCGCAAGGTTCTAGGTTCGTTCCTGTTTTCCGGCGACGACGTAAATAAGAAAGCTGGAGTTCTCTCGGGTGGCGAAAAGACCCGTCTTGCATTGGCAACTTTGGTTGTTTCATCTGCGAATGTCTTACTTCTTGATGAGCCAACGAACAACCTTGACCCAGCAAGCCGAGAAGAAATTCTTAACGCACTCAATTCCTTCTCAGGGGCTGTCGTGCTGGTTTCACACGATGAGGGAGCGGTAAGGGCGCTCAACGCCGATCGAGTATTGATTTTGCCGGATGGAATCGAAGACCACTGGAACGAAAGTTACGCGGAACTTATTTCGCTTTCATAATTTCGTCTTCAATTTCGGCATCAATATCGCTCTTTAGCCTACGTCGCTTTCGAACTATTCCAGCTGCCTCTTGATTGTCTTTGCGAATTCGCCAAACCAGCGCACCAACTGCCATAACCGCGAAGAGAATCCACTGCATGGCGTAGCTCAGATTATTTCCTTCTTCGGTTGCAGGACCAGCCATAGGAATGGCAAGTTTCCCAGTTGCTGGACTCTCTGAGATTTCTCGTAGATAACCGTTTGTAAATTTCGAGTGCAGATCGGTTGCAAAGTTTGCGAGTTTAATATTTATGGTCGCAATTTGACCCTTTGGAGCCCCGCGGTTCATTATGGGTTCGGCTTGAACTATTCTCGCTGTCAAAGTAGTTGGATTACTGCTCGGTAGCGGAACCGAATCCGGGTAGTCATGATCATTTCCGCTCGGAAGCCAACCGCGCGTGACGTAAATGATCCCAAAACCATTACTGTCAAATGGAACCAATTCCTCAAAACCAGGAGATCCGTCATTTGGGCGATCGCGAACCAGTAAGAATTTTTCCGGGATGAAGTGTCCAGAAATAGTGACAGGACGCCATTGCGTCTGCGGAAGTTTCAATTTTCCTGCGTTCACTAGTAAATCGAAATCGACAATCGGAGCATCATAGTTTCGCTTCACCAGATCAATCGAAGCCAACTTGGTTTGGCGACGATTGAATTGCCAGTTTGAAAGAAAACCACAGGCTACGGAAAAGACTAGGACTAGGGCAATCCAATTGAGCCACTTTTTCAATGAATAGCCTCCTGCCCAAGGTAAAAACCTCGCACAGTTAGGTATTCAAAAAAATATTCTCGATGGTCCTTGCAAGAACCCCAAACTTTTTCACGAGTTTCATCGTGAAGCTTCGGATTTCGCCATTTCATGAGGAATTTCACATCTTCAAGGCAACCAGCTCGCGAACACTTATTCACTGTTTATCACCAAGGTGATTTCTAAGATCGATTGCAAGTGGCTCAACCTTTACGTGGCTTTCTGTTTCCTTTACTTCTCCACCTACGTTATTTGCAACCACCACGGCAAAATATGGCAAAAGCACCGCACCAATTCCGAAAATCCATTGCCAAATTCCTGAGGTAAAAACCACAAGTGCAACGCAGGCAAAACGGATAAGCATCGAAATCGTGTAAATCACCATTCGGCGAGTTCGCTCACGTTCGGGAGCTTCTGAAATTGATGTAACCACATGTGATTTGGGCATTTGATCCTTTGTCTAAGGCTAACTCAACACTCTGATTTGCGAGCGTCCAAGTAAACTTTGATAACAAGTAAAAGTTGAAAGGCATTCCATGAGCACACCTAGAACTGTCCTAGTGACCGGTGGTAACCGCGGTATCGGCCGTGCAATTGCCGAGGAATTTATTGCCAATGGGCATCGCGTTGCGGTAACTGTTCGAAGCGGGGAAGGTCCGCTAGGCTCACTGAGCGTCAAGGCTGACGTCACCGATGCCGCCAGCCTTGACGCTGCATTTGCTGAAGTTGAGGAAAAGCTGGGACCAATTGAAGTTCTAGTTGCAAACGCTGGAATCACACGTGACACCCTGCTGATGCGAATGACCGATGAAGAATTTGAAGATGTCATCAACACCAATTTGAACGGCGTATTTCGAGTTCTAAAGCGTGCAACCAAGGGAATGATTAAGGCCCGTTTCGGTCGCGTAATTCTCATCGGTAGCGTAGTTGGGCTGTTGGGAAGTGCTGGTCAGGTCAATTACTCAGCCGCAAAATCTGCCCTTGTAGGAATGGCTCGTTCAGTAACCCGTGAACTTGGTGCACGTGGAATCACTGCAAACGTTGTAGCGCCAGGATTCATCGACACTGACATGACTGCAGAACTACCGGAAGCACAACAAGAAGAATATAAAAAGCGCATTCCCGCTGGTCGATTTGCGGCACCAAGCGAGGTTGCGAAAGTTGTCACTTGGCTAGCTGGCGACGATGCTGCGTACATTTCCGGCGCTGTCATCCCGGTTGATGGCGGCTTGGGCATGGGTCACTAATCAAGGGTTTTCGCGATTTTCGTGGCAAAATATTCACATCACTATAGAACGGACTCAAATGTCGCTCCTTGAAGGTAAAAAACTACTGATCACCGGTGTTCTCACCGAAGCTTCAATTGCATTCTCGGTCGCAAAATTGGCACAAGAGCAGGGTGCCGAAATCATTCTTTCGTCTTTCGGTCGCATGCTTCCGATTACTCAGAAAATCGCAGAACGCCTTCCGACCCCATGTGCAGTGATTGAGCTAGATGCAACTAACAACGACGACTTGGCTGCGCTTGAGTCTCGTGTTCGTGAACACCTTCCTCACCTGGATGGAATTGTTCACGCTATTGCCTTTGCCCCTCAAACTGCCTTGGGTGGCAACTTCCTTGAAACCGAATGGGAAGACGTTTCGACAGCCGTACAGGTTTCTGCCTACTCACTGAAGTCGATTACCGTTGCCGCCAAGCCGCTACTAACCAGGGGTTCGTCAGTGGTTGGTCTGACCTTCGATGCAACTGTTTCTTGGCCTGTTTACGACTGGATGGGTGTTGCTAAGGCGGCCTTTGAGTCGGTAAGCCGCTACCTAGCTCGTTACCTTGGCAAAGACGGAATCCGAGTTAACCTAATTTCAGCTGGGCCACTTCGCACCACTGCGGCAAAGGGTATTCCTGGCTTCGCGAAGATGGAAGAACTTTGGACCGACCGTGCACCTCTCGGTTGGGACCTAACCGACACCAACGCTGCTGCTCGTGGAATCATCGCTTTGCTATCCGATTGGTTCCCTGCAACTACAGGCGAAATGATTCACGTCGACGGTGGTTTGCACTCCACCGGTGCATAAACACGCGTAATGAAAAATGGCCTCTCGAATTTGAGAGGCCATTTTTTTATGCAAGTTTTAGATGTGGGATAACCAAACGAAGATCAGGCACATCGATGGAAATATCGGCACGCTCCCGCACCATTGGTTTTGCATTGTAAGCAAACGATAGGCCTGCCACCTCGAACATGTCCAAATCATTGGCGCCGTCGCCAATGGCTGCTACCCATTCGGGTTTTTCCCCAAAATCTGATGCCCATTCGAGCAATGCCTCTGCCTTGGCCTTGCGGTCAATTATTGGGCCTATTAAACCGCCAGTAAGCGAACCGTCGACGACTTCAAGTGTGTTAGCGCGGAAATAGTTCAAATTCAATTTCGCGGCTAGGGGGGCGAGTATCTGTATAAAGCCGCCAGAAACAGCCCCTACGCGACCGCCTGCATCGTGAACTGCTGAGATTAGCTCTGTGGCACCGGCGCTAAGTCTTACTTGATCTAAGACTTCAACGAATACCGATTCATGAAGACCCGCAAGCGTCGCTACTCTGGACCGCAAAGATTCTTCAAAATCTATTTCACCGCGCATGGCTGATTCTGTCACTTCTGCAACCTGTTCACGAACTCCGGCAAAATCAGCGAGAAGCTCAATCACTTCATCCTGGATGAGAGTGGAATCTACATCCATCACTACTAATCGATAACTCAAGGTGTGACTAGTGTACCTTTTGCCACGACCGTGATTCCGCTTTCAGTGACCGTGAAACCTCGGTCCAAATCGCGTTGACGATCGACTCCAACGCCGGCTCCGTCTGCAATGACTACACCCTTGTCCAGAATTGCTCTCCGAACCGTAGCATTTCTCCCAATCACGACACCGTCGAGCAACACCGAATCGGTAATCAAAGCGTTTGAGTTCACTTTTACCCACGGTGAAAGAACGGAACGTTCAACAATTCCACCAGAAACCACTGTGCCAAGCGACACGATGGAATCGGTTGTTCGACCCTGGTTACCTTCACCATCATGAACAAACTTTGCCGGCGGTAAATTAATTTGCTGGGTGAAGATTGGCCACTCGTTGTTGTAGAGGTTGAAAATAGGCATCACAGAAATTAGGTCCATGTGGGCGTCAAAGTAGGAATCGATTGTTCCAACATCGCGCCAGTAGCTCTTGTCACGGCTAGTTGCTCCAGGAATTTCATTGAATGTGAAATCGTAAACACCAGCATCGTCAAGACTGACCATGTATGGAATGATGTCGCCACCCATGTCATGGGAGGACTCCTCAAGATTTCCATCGTGTTCAATTGCATCGATCAGAGCCTGAGCCGTGAAGACATAATTACCCATAGAAGCCAGGACTTCATTAGGGGAGTCTGGAAGCCCCTTTGGGTCGGATGGCTTTTCAAGGAAAGCAGAAATCTTGGTCGAATCAGCAGAGTCAACCTCGATTACTCCAAATTGGTTAGCGAGGCCCATCGGTTGGCGAATGGCAGCCACTGTAACGCCTCGACCAGAGGCGATGTGAGCTTCAATCATCTGATCGAAGTCCATACGATAAACGTGGTCTGCACCAATCACGACTACATAGTCAGGTGTCTCATCAGAAAGTAAATTCATGCTCTGCAAAATTGCATCTGCAGAACCCGAAAACCAACGCTTTCCGAGACGCTGTTGAGCGGGAACTGATGCTACATAGGACCCCAACAACGGAGACATTCGCCATGTTTGAGAGATGTGACGGTCGAGGGAATGAGATTTGTACTGGGTCAAGACCACAATTCTTCGGACGCCAGAATTAATGAGGTTTGATAGAGCGAAATCAATGAGGCGGTAGCTGCCGCCAAACGGTACTGCAGGCTTAGCGCGATCCGCAGTCAACGGCATAAGTCGTTTTCCTTCGCCACCGGCCAGGACCATTCCAAAGATTCTTCGTGTTGCCATATTTTGGATAGTAATGCCAAACTCAAAAAAGTAGTTAACATTGCGTCATGAGAATTGATCTAATCACGAAGGAATATCCTCCTCACATTTATGGTGGAGCGGGCGTACATGTCGCTGAATTAGTGAAAGTACTGCGAAAATCCATCGATGTCCAGGTGCGATGCTTCGGTGACGATCGTGATGAAAAAGATACAAAATCGTACGCTCATCCCAACATTTTTGATAAAAGCAATCCTGCGATTCAAACCATGGCAACCGACTTGGCAATGGTTGATGATATTGCTGGAGCCTCTCTTGTTCACTCTCACACCTGGTACGCAAATTTTGCCGGACAGGTTGCAAGTTCATTGCACGGCATTCCTCATTTGATTACGGCGCACAGTCTTGAGCCGCTGCGCCCTTGGAAGGCAGATCAACTAGCTGGGGGTTATGCGGTCTCTAGTTGGCTAGAAAGATCTGCCTATGAAGCCGCCACAGGTATCATTGCAGTCAGTCACGGTATGAGGGCAGACATCCTGCGCTCATACCCACAAATTGATCCGCAGAAAGTTGCGGTAGTTCACAATGGAATCGACCTTACAGCTTTCCAAAGTGCCTCAAATCCAGATCTCGTTCGTTCTCTCGGCATCAACCCTGATCAACGTTCTGTCCTATTCGTCGGTCGTATCACCCAGCAGAAAGGACTTCCTTACCTTCTAGAAGCTGCGAGGCAGCTCCCTTCAGACGTACAGGTGATTCTCTGCGCCGGAGCTCCAGACACCAAGGAAATGCAACAAAAAGTCATCGACCTTGTTGATACCTTGAAGCGTGAACGCAATGGTGTCATCTGGATTGAGAAGCACTTGAGCAGGACCGAACTTATAGCAGTGCTATCGAGTGCAACTGTTTTTGCATGCCCATCTATTTATGAACCGTTGGGAATTGTCAACTTGGAAGCCATGGCCTGCGGCATCCCGGTCGTTGCAACTGCAACTGGGGGAATTCCTGAGGTCGTCGAAGACGGCGTAACCGGATTACTGGTGCCAATTGATCAGGTGCAGGATGGCAGTGGTAAGCCGCTAGATTCAGCGATGTTTATTGCAGACACTGCAAACGCCTTGAATAGGGCTCTTGAGATGCCTAATCTCTCTGAAATGGGTGCCGCAGGGCGCTTGAGAGTGGAAAACCTGTTCAGCTGGGACAAAATCGCCGAAGAAACCATCACGGTCTACCGCTCCGCAATTGCAGCTTTCGTTTAGGCTCATTGCATGGCTTACACGATTGACCTCCAAGACGTAACTGTTACCCGAGATGGTAATGAGATCCTTCAAAAGGTTGATTGGCGAGTAGCCGATAACGAACGCTGGGTGATTATCGGTCCAAATGGCGCCGGTAAGACAACGCTATTGAAAGTCGCGGCTGCGCAAATTCAGCCTTCAAGCGGGACGGCAAAAATTCTCGGCGAGCAACTCGGGGGAGTCAACGTCTTCGATTTGCGAACTCGTGTTGGCTTTGCTTCGTCAGCTTTGGTTTCACACATTCCAAATTCTGAAACCGTATTGAACGCCGTTATGACCGCTAGCTATGCGATAACCGGCAGGTGGACTGAAAGTTATGAAGACATCGACGAGCGCCGCGCACGTCGCGTACTTGCCGAATGGAACCTAAGTAATCACGCCGATCGGGCGTTTGGAACTTTGAGTGATGGTGAACGTAAGCGTGTTCAACTCGCTCGTGCCGTAATGACCGACCCGGAGTTGCTACTGCTTGATGAGCCTGTTGCAAGTTTGGATCTTGGCGCCCGAGAACAAACCGTTCAACTTCTAGGCTCATACGCATCATCGCCTGTTGCACCGTCTATGGTTATGGTGACCCATCACCTGGAAGAGATACCTGCAGGATTCACGCACGCGCTGTTGTTGAACGAGGGTTCGATAGTCTCTCAGGGACCCATCGCTTCAATTTTGACTAGCGATTTACTCAGTGAAACGTTTGGATTCGGACTAAATGTGACCTTCGATGGCGGAAGATTTCAGGTTAGAGCTAGGTAACGCTAGTTAGTTCTCTCGATTCTTGTTATGATTTATAGGTTGCCATTGCAACAACTAAGACTTTTTTTATGAGGATTTATTCATGAAGGCTGAAATTCACCCAAAGTACGAAGCAATCGTTTTCCGCGACTTGGCTTCGGGAGTTGCATTTCTAACTCGTTCAACCATTAGCAGCAACAAGACTATCGAATGGGAAGATGGCAACACTTATCCTGTTTACGATGTAGAAATTTCATCCGAGTCGCACCCTTTCTACACTGGAAAGCAGCGCATCATGGACGCAGCTGGCCGTGTTGAGCGATTCAACGCACGCTACAAGAACTTCGGAGCCTAATAGCTCAATAAAAAAATCCCTCACCTTTATGGTGAGGGATTTTTTTTACGTTCTTGGTTTTTCAGGCCATCCAAAGATCGGTTTGAAGTCTGGATTTATTCCGATCATAAACTTTGCAAAAGACTCATCCTGCTGCCTTGACCAGGCAATTTGATTATCATGAAGAACTGCGAGCTCTAGATCTAGCTCGCCAGGAAACTTGACTGCAAGCGCCTGTGCGATATGGCCGGCGGCGATTGCGTCTGCAGTCGCGTTGTGTGCGTCGTCTAGCTTCACTTTGTAGTGAGCCGCCACTACTTCGAGTCTTCGTTTTCCGCTTCGATACTGATCAAGTTTTTTATCAAGAACCAGCGGGTCGATGATTGGGCTTGGGTTTTCAGGCCAATCAACATTGAAATCCTCCGCGTGCTGACGAAGGATGGTGAAATCGTATGGCGCGTTATAGGCAACTACAGGAATACCTTTATCGAAGTATCCCTGCAAGGTCTTTACGATGTCGGCCACAACAGTGCCCAAATCTAAACCCCTACTGGCCGCAATCTCATCTGTGATTCCATGAACAGCGGTAGCTTCGGCTGGAATTGGTATACCCGGGTTTGCTAGCCACTCAACATCTGGACCATTTACTGACCCATCAGGGTTTAGTAATGCGGCGCAAGCGGTCACAATTCTGGCGGTCTTATGGTCGAGCCCAGTAGTTTCGAGATCGAAAACTGCGATTGGTCGTTTTGCCCATTCGGGTAAAGGTTGCTCTATTTCAAATAGTTCATCGGTAGTCACAGTCAAAGACTAGGTGAGCCTATTGACATTGTGGCTTAGGCCAGACCTGTTGCCTTCAACAATTCGATTGGGGCCTTGTGGTGATTCAGGGTGAAAATGTGTATGCCCGGCGCGCCTTGGGCAATAAGATCTTTCGCCAGTTTTACCGAGAATTCCATACCAATTTCCCTAGAACTAAGTTCGTCATTGGCTTCACTCAGTCTTTCAACTAGGTGCACTGGCACCTTTGCCCCAGACATCTCCGCCATGCGCATGACCTGCTTGACGTTGGCAATCGGCATTAGTCCCGGAACAATTGGAATAGTTATGCCTGAAGCTTCGGCCGAACTTCGAAGATTGAAATAAGTGTCGATATCGAAAAACAGTTGAGTCATAGCAAATGTTGCACCCGAATCCTGTTTCAGCTTTAAAACCGCTAAGTCATGTTGAAGGTTGGGAGATTCCGGGTGTTTCTCAGGAAATGCAGCTATCCCGATCTCGAAGTTGGATTCGCGAACTAGGTCAACAAGATCTAAGGCGGTTTTAAAGTCGCCTAAAGGCGCACCCAGGAAGTCACTGGGGATGTCACCTCTAAGCGCCAGGATACCCGCAACATCCATATTTGAATACTGTGTCATCAGGTTACTAATGGACTCTTTTGTGGAACCGATACAAGTCAGGTGAGCCACGGTGGGCACCTGCGATGAAAATTCTGCGACAACTGCAAGTGAGCGCTCTTGGTTTGAACCCATTGCCCCATAGGTGACAGAAATGAAGTCGGGTGAATATTTTTTTAGTTCCTGAAAACTGGCGCGAAGATTCTCGAAACCCAAATCGTCTTTTGGAGGGAAAAACTCAAATGAAATCGTTGGACGATCGCCTTTGAGTAAGGCTGAAATTCGACCAAGTTCATTGTTCATCACTAAATTATATCAACTCGTTGGCGGGTAAACTTTTCATTAATGTTCAACCCAAGATCCCAAGCGCTCATTGACGCCATTCGCACCCGAGTCGTAGTCGCTGATGGTGCCATGGGAACAATGATTCAAGAAGCCAATCCGTCTTTGGATGATTTCGAACAACTCGAGGGTTGCAATGAGATTTTGAACATCACCAGGCCCGATCTGATAGCCGAGATTCACCGAAAATATTTCAAGGCAGGCGCAGAAGCCGTTGAGACCAACACTTTTGGGGCAAACTTCGCAAATCTCACTGAATATGGGATCCCTGAACGAATTGGTGAATTAGCGGAAGCCGGTGCCAAAATCGCTCGCGAAGTTGCGGGTGAATTCGGAGCTGACCGTTGGGTATTAGGGTCTGTTGGCCCAGGCACAAAGTTACCCACCCTGGGTCACGAGTCATTCGCGGTTTTGCGAGATGCCTACCAAGAGCAAACAGCCGGCCTAATCCGCGGTGGTGCTGATGCGGTGCTAATTGAAACCACTCAGGACTTACTTCAAACTAAAAGCAGTGTAATTGGTGCAAAACGTGCCATGGAGCAGTTGAAACATAAACTACCAATCATCGTTTCTGTGACCATTGAAACCACAGGCACCATGCTGCTCGGCTCTGAAATTGGCGCCGCTCTCACGATGCTTGAAGCGCTTGGAATCGATTCCATCGGTTTAAACTGCGCAACCGGCCCAGCGGAAATGAGCGAACACCTTCGGTACCTAGCCAAGCATTCAAAGCTCCCCATATCAGTAATGCCAAACGCTGGTCTTCCTGTGCTTTCTGGCAATGGAGCCCATTACCCTCTTAAGCCTCATGAACTGGCGCTATCTCAAGCCGCTTTTGTACGAGAGTTTGGCGCAGGTCTGGTTGGCGGCTGTTGCGGCACAACTCCAGAGCATATTCACGCGATTGCTGACATTGTTCGCGAACAAAAACCTGGCCGCCCGGCATTCGAAAGCGAACCGGGATTAGCGAGCCTCTACCAACTTCAGCCATATGATCAGACCGTCACATATTTTTCGATTGGTGAGCGCACCAATGCAAATGGTTCTAAAGCTTTCCGCGACGCGATGCTCTCAGGAAACTGGGATGAATGTCTGGAAATTGCCAAAGCCCAAACGAGAGACGGCGCACATGCTCTAGATGTCTGCGTTGATTACGTTGGACGCGATGGCGCTGCCGACATGCGCGAGCTCGTGAGCCGTTTGGCCACGTCATCGACACTTCCCTTGGTGCTTGATTCCACCGAGCCGGCAGTCCTAGCCGCTGGTCTAGAGGCTTATGGCGGTCGTGCACTTATAAATTCGGTGAACTTTGAAGATGGTGATGGCGCAAACTCTCGCTATCAAAAAATAATGCCACTTGTTAAGGAACATGGAGCAGCTGTCGTTGCTCTCACCATTGATGAATCCGGTCAAGCGAGAACCGCTGAAACAAAGTTGGAAATCGCAAGGCGACTGATCAAGGATCTAACCGGAAACTGGGGAATGTCTCTTAGCGACATCATGGTCGACACACTCACCTTTCCTATAGCCACCGGTCAGGACGAAACGCGCCGCGACGGCATCGAAACCATCGAAGCTATCAGAGCACTGCACCAAGAGTTCCCAGGTATTCAATCAACGCTGGGTATCTCTAATATTTCCTTTGGTTTAAGCCCAGCAGCTCGTCAGGTTCTAAATTCTGTATTCCTAAGCGAATGCACCAAAGTTGGCCTAACGGCGGCTATCGTCCACTCTGCTAAAATTTTGCCCCTCAATCAAATTTCTGAAGAACAACTAGAAGCCTCGATGGGCCTTATCTACGATCGGAGAACCTACGACTCCGAAGGTAACGTCAGCTTTGATCCACTGACTCATTTCCTAGACGTATTCTCGGGTGTTGACGCTGCAGCCGCAAAGGCGACTAGAGCCGACGAATTGGCAGCCATGCCTCTAAACGAGCGGCTCCGACAGCGCATCATCGACGGTGAGCGTAAGGGCCTTGAGGCTGACCTAGATGAAGCTATCGGCGATGGCCAAAAAGCATTGGAAATAATCAACGTCCACCTTCTTTCTGGAATGCAAACAGTTGGGGAGCTGTTTGGCAAAGGGGAGATGCAATTACCTTTTGTGCTGCAATCTGCGGAAGTAATGAAAACCGCGGTAGCTCACCTAGAACCGCTCATCGAAAAAACCGATGAATCGGGCAAGGGAAAGATTCTTTTAGCAACAGTGCGTGGAGATGTTCACGACATTGGAAAGAACCTCGTTGAGATTATTCTCAGCAATAACGGATACGACACCGTAAACATAGGCATCAAGCAACCGATAAATGAAATTTTGGCAGCGGCTGAAGAGCACAAGGTGGACGTCATAGGGCTCAGTGGTCTGCTGGTCAAATCCACTTTGATCATGCGAGAGAACCTAGAGGAAATGAACGCCAGGGGAGTAGCGGCCAAGTGGCCAGTCATCTTGGGCGGTGCAGCTTTAACCAGATCTTTCGTTGAAGCGGATCTAGCAGAGATATTTGACGGTGAGGTTCGTTACGCTCGAGACGCGTTTGAAGGACTACGCCTCATGGATACGATCATGCAGGTCAAGCGCGGCGTTCCAGGTGCCGAACTTCCCAAACTGAGAAAGCGCGTTGTCCCTAATGGTGCAAAGCTCGAACGAACTCCTTTGGACGAACTGCCCTCGAGGTCGGATGTTGCCTCAAATAACACAATTCCTAAGCCTCCGTTCTGGGGATCGCGTGTAATAAAGGGCGTGCCACTCAAGGATTTTTCAAGATTCTTGGACGAACGAGCAACATTTATGGGTCAATGGGGTTTAAAACCGGGACGTGGTGATGAAGGTCAGTCTTATGAAGACCTTGTTGAGATTGAAGGCAGACCGAGACTTCGTAGTTGGTTGGAACGAATTCAAACCGAATCGCTACTAGAAGCAGCCGTGGTTTACGGTTATTTCCCTGCCTACGCTGACGGCGATGACCTAGTTATTCTGCACCATCCGGCTGAAGGGTCAACCGACGGCGGTTCGACCGGGGAAGCTTTTACCGAGCGATTGAGATTTACCTTCCCTCGACAAACTCGCGACCGGCACCTCTGCCTTAGTGATTTTGTAGCATCAAAGGAGTCGGGCAAAATCGATGTGGTTCCATTTCAACTGGTTACCATGGGAGATAGGGTCTCGAAGGAAACCGCGAAATTATACGAAGCTAACAAATTCAGAGAGTACTTGGAACTCCATGGTCTTTCAGTTCAGCTCACAGAAGCCCTTGCTGAGTTCTGGCACCATCGAGTCCGTGATGAATTGGGTTTTTCAAACGAAGACCCTGATGAAGTAGAAGGCTTGTTCAAGCTTGAGTACCGCGGGGCAAGGTATTCGTTTGGTTACCCTGCTTGTCCAGAGCTTGAAGATCGAATCAAATTGGTTGAGCTTTTGAAGCCTGAGCAAATCGGAGTCGTCCTAAGCGAAGAATTGCAGTTGCACCCCGAACAGTCAACTGACGCTATGGTGCTACACCACCCAGAAGCGAAATACTTCTCGGTTTAGTCTTCCAAGGTAGCCGGGTCGTAATTCAAAATTTGCCACCCGTCGCCGTAATTGACGATCGTAGTCATTGAAGCATTACCGAAGCGTTCGCCATCTTTTGGGAATTCGCCATTACTTACTAGGTCAATGACTTTACGAATTAGTGCTCCATGACTGACTGCGATAACTCTTTCGTCCTTAAACACCGTAAAGCTCTCCAAAAGCTGATTGGCTCGTCTCTCCAGTTCCTCGGCACCCTCGGCACCTTCTGCAACGACCCCTGCTTGCAATCGCTCCCGCCAATCCTCGTAACTGAGTCCTTCAGCGGCACCAAATGATCGTTCAAGCAGTAGAGGCTCGATTAAAACTTCTTCTAGAAGTAGGGCATCGCGAACATAGTTGGCGGTATCAATTGCTCTACCCAGAGGAGATGTAACAACACGATCCCAATCAGTTTTGGCAATAACCTCGGCTGCGGTCTTAGCCTGAGCGTGACCGGTGTCGTTCATGGGAATGTCGCTAATTCCCTGAAGGCGCATGGCAATGTTCCAGTCGGTTTGACCGTGACGCAATAACCCGATAACCGTTGCCAATTTGGTCCTTAGATAGGTAGGTGGCCCACCGAAAATCGATGAGCCACCTAATTTTTGTGTCCGAAAGGGGACTTGAACCCCTACCCTCTAATGAGGACTAGCACCTCAAGCTAGCGCGTCTGCCATTCCGCCACCCGGACGTAGCAAGGTCAGTTTATCACGCGTTGGACTCTAGGGTTCTTCGTATTTGAAGTCATCAGCAGTAAGTTTGGCTTATGGCTAAAGATCCTCGTGCTTCACTGCAACACCTAATTGCGGCGCTAGAGAACCATCTATCGACTGTGTCTCAAAGGCGTGGGGTTGATGATCCTTCAGTTGAGCGCGCATACGAGCTTTTGGAAAGCGCGTTTTTGGATTACGAAGAGTCACTTCAGGATTCTTACGAGGAATTGCTACCATTCGAGATCGCCGAGGACTAGAACATGAATTTTTTTGTCGCCATATTGTTAGGAACTGTGCAGGGGCTCACTGAGTTTTTGCCAATCTCGTCATCGGCTCACGTTCAGCTAACCGAGAGCTTGCTGCACCTAAATTACGACAAGGCTGCTTTGACGGCCTTTATAGCCACGATCCAACTTGGAACAGAGGCGGCCGTCCTAGTGTTCTTCTGGAAAGACATCGTTCGAATTCTGGGAGCATGGTTCAAATCCGGTTTCAGCAAAAAGCCTAGTCTTGACGCAAAAATGGGTTGGTTGGTTATCGTTGGCTCTATTCCGGTAATAATCGCGGGCCTTTTGTTTAAGAACATAATCGAGACTTCACTCAGGAATCTTTGGGTAATCTCGGGCACGCTGATTATTTTTGGTCTAATTCTCGGATTCGCCGACCGAATCGGAAAAAAATCAAAGTCAATTAGCGAACTAACAACTGGTCACGGCATTCTTTATGGCCTCGGTCAAATGATGGCGGTCATACCAGGAGTCTCTAGAAGTGGAGGAACCATATCGGTTGGCCTTTTGCTTGGCTACACCCGAGAAGCGGCTGCTAGGTATTCGTTCCTACTTGCCATTCCCGCAGTTCTTGCTAGCGGCTTATACGAGTTCGCTGGTTCATATCACGACTTGCAGAAGTCTGATTTGATCGCGACCGCTATTGCCACGGTAATTTCATTTGTGGTCGGCATCTTGGTCATTCGATTCTTGTTGAATTACTTGACCAAGGGATCTTTCGCACCTTTTGTCTGGTGGAGAGTTGCAGTTGGAATTGCAATCATCGCGATGCTGTCATCGGGACTAATTACTGCCTAACGTTCTTCGTCGGCTTCCCTTAAAAACTGCTCGACTTCTCGAGCAATGGTTTCTCCGGTTGCTCCGTCAATTTCATCGCGACTCTTTTCGAGTGAAGCAACGTACTCGGCTAGATCTTCATCGCCTTCGGCAAGCTCGTCTACCGCTCGCTCCCAGGTAAACACTTCATTCGGCAATTCGCCGTGTTCAAATTGCAGACCTAGGTGGCCTTCGATCGCATTAATGAGCGCAAGGGTGGCCTTGGGCACTTGGCCGTTATGAACATAGTGGGGGACTGCAGCCCAAAGCGACATGGTTGGGATTCCCATTGCCTCAAACTCTGCCGCCAAAATACTTAGAATTCCAACTGGACCCTCGTAAAGCGACATTTCTGCCGGCACTTGGGCAGCAACCAACTCGTTAGTGGTTGTGTTGCTTATTGTGATTGGTCTGGTGTGAGGTGCATCGGAGAGCATGGCCCCGAGAAAAATCACTGAATCGATTTCTTCGCTATCAACAATGACCGCAATTTCTTTGGCAAAATCAAGCCAGTTTTTTGATGGTTCAACACCCAGCAGAATTCTTAGATCAAAAAGATCCGAAAGTTCTGGTCGGTAACATGCGGTAGTTGGCCAGCGAAACTCTCGTTTGCCTTTGTCATTCAAAAAAACCTGCGGCCTGGCGAACTGAAAGTCGTAATAGGTCTGCGAGTCAACCGAGCTGATTTCTTTAGCGCCAATCGCTTCGATAAGAAATTTGGCTGCAGAACTAGCTGATTCGCCAGCGTCGTTCCAACCTTCGAAGGCGACAATCAAAGTGCGCCCTGAAAACAGGGTAGGTTCGCTCATTTGTCCTTCTTTGATTCTCGAAACATTAATCCTATGGCAACGCCAAAGGTAAACTTCACTCATGTTGTTTAATCGCTACCCAAAGGCAGTTCTTTGGGATATGGATGGAACGCTGATCGACTCCGAACCTCATTGGATCGCTTCCGAACGCGAACTTGCCGCCAAACATGACGCAGTTTGGTCAGACGAGGACGGGGCAACTTTGGTTGGCATGAGTCTTCCCGACTCCTCAAGGCTTTTCAAAGAGAAGCTGGGGCTTCCAATCTCTGCTGATGAGGTCATTGAACAGCTAACTAGATCAGTCTCCAAAGGTCTTTCGCAAGAAATAATCTGGCGCCCGGGGGCTAAAGAGTTACTCAAGCTTTTGCGTAAGAACGGCGTTAAGACAGCATTGGTTACGATGTCACTTCGTTCCATGGCACTTCAAGTTGTTGATGCAATTGATTTCAATGCGTTCGATGTAGTTGTAGCCGGCGATGATGTAATTCACGGTAAACCACACGCTGAGCCATACCTAAAAGCCGCATCCTTGCTGGGTGTGGATCCTGCCGATTGCGTGGCATTCGAAGACTCAATTTCCGGCATTTTGAGCGCAGAAGCTGCTGGAACCAAAGCCGTGGGTATTCCAAATGTGATGAGAATCCCATCGCGAGACGATCGAATCCTCTGGGACACACTAGAAGGCAAGACCCTAAAGGACCTAAGGAATCTATTCAAATGAACAATAATTACCGCGAGCAACCTACAGGTCCTTTTCGCGCCGGCGACAAGGTTCAACTAACTGGACCAAAGGATCGCCTATATACAATCACGTTGGTCGAAGGTGGCCTATTTGGTACCCATCGAGGCGACATTAGGCACGATGAAGTGATTGGTAAACCTGAGGGCTCGGTGATTGTAAATGGCTCCGGTGTTGAATATCTTGCACTGAGGCCCCTGCTGACTGACTTCGTGATGTCCATGCCGCGCGGAGCCGCAATTATTTACCCCAAGGACTCGGCTCAGATAATTGTCGAAGGTGACATTTTCCCTGGAGCAAGGGTCGTTGAGGCCGGTGTTGGCTCTGGTGCTTTGTCTCTTTATTTGCTTCGCGCAATTGGACCAACGGGCAGACTTGACAGTTTTGAGCGCCGAGAAGAATTCGCAGAGATCGCAAGGGCTAACGTAATTTCCCACACCGGCAGAGACCCGGAGAACTGGGACATTCATCTGGGCGACCTTCAGGATGAATTGCCGAATGCGGTTACAAACGGCGATGCCGATCGTGTCGTTTTAGACATGCTTGCACCTTGGGAATGCATTGACGTAGTTGCCGATGCACTGGTACCTGGGGGATTGGTGCTGGGTTACGTAGCAACAGTGACACAACTTTCTCGTTTCACCGAAGCGCTACGTGCTAGTGGCCAATTCGCAGAACCTCAGGCTTGGGAAAGCATGGTTCGCGGTTGGCACCTAGAGGGCCTTGCCGTAAGACCAGAACACCGTATGATCGGGCACACCGGTTTTCTGGTGACCGCTAGGCGCATTGCGCCAAACACCGTATTACCAAGTTTCAAGGCCAGAGCTGCCAAAAATAATGCCAGCGACGCAGACCTCGCAATCTGGAATCCAGAACACCTTGAATCTCGAAAAGTTAGCGAGAAGAAGCTTAGAAAAACCGTGAGAGTCGCAAAAGCTTCGGCCGAATCAAAACTCGAACAACCCGAATAACCTTCCATTTGCGACTAAAATTGCGAATAACTGTAAAGAAAGATTCACCTTGAAAAAAACTTTAGCCGCCGCCGTCCTAGTTGCAACTTTGGCACTGAGCGGATGTTCTTCCGCTAGCCCAAACCAGCAGATGTTTGACACTCTCAAGTCGTCCTGTGGCACTTATAAGAGCGGAGCGGAAGTCAAGAAGGTCAAGGTTTCTAACGACATGACCAAGGCTCCTACCGTTGATTTCATGACCCCAATTGACGCAGCCAAGCCAAGCCTGCAGACCGAAGTTATCGTTGATGGTTCGGGCCCTAAGATCACCGGTGGACAGTTTGTCACCTGGGACTACGCAGTATTCAGCGGTCTAGACAAGTCTCAGATCACCACCACAAAGTTCAATGGAACCGATTCACCACAGCAAATGGTTCCGAGCTCTGGAGACCTTTGTAAGGCTTTGGCTGGCGTACACGAAGGGTCGCGAATTGCACTTCTTGTTCCAAGCGAAGTTGCGGGCACCAGCGCTACAGGAAAAGTTTCCTCACAAGTTTGGGTCTTTGATATCAAAAAGGTCTTCCTCCCTCACGCAGTTGGCGATGTGAAGAGCCCAGAAAATGGAATGCCGGTTGTGAACCGCGCAACTGATGGACGACCATCTGTAACCATCCCTAAGGGTTCCGCTCCAACATCTTTCAAGCGAGCAATAACCATTGAAGGTAAGGGCGACGCCGTAAAGGCGGGAGCAAACATTTTGGTTCACTACACCGGTTACCTCTGGAATGGAACCACCTTTGACTCAAGCTGGGAATCTGGCCAACCTGCCAAGTTCACCGTTGATTCTCAACACCTGATCCCTGGATTCGTGAAAGCTTTGACCGGAATCAAGGTTGGTTCTCAGGTTATTGCTGTGATTCCACCAGCACTGGGCTATGGAGCAGCAGGTAATGGAACCATTCCTGGAAACTCAACCCTAGTCTTCGTTGTTGACGTTTTGGGAATCGTAAAGTAGTTCACGGTGACTGATAGGAAGATAGAACCTGACGATCAGTCCGAACGGCTCTACAGCCTCACCCTTGCTTTAGTTCAGACAGAAGTTGGTCTAACCAAAGACGAAATTTTCACTTCAATTCGCGGCTACCGACTAGATCTTGAGAAAGCCGGGGGTTTTCATGGCGACCTGCGCGCACTGAATAAAAAGTTTGATCGAGACAAAGACAAACTACGCGAAATCGGCGTCCAAATTGACCCTGGCGCTAACTCAAATGAGGGCGACTCTGATTACCGATATCAGATATCGCGTGAAATCTACAATTGGCCAGAAGATACCGTTCTCACCGCCAAGCAACTTCAATTACTTGAGCTAGCAGCAAGCATCTGGGATAGGGCTGCACTGTCACCGGAGGCAACCCAAGCGATTACCAGACTTCGAGCAATTGCCGACATTGATAATGTGGAATTTTCAACTGGGCTGATACCGAAAATTTCTACTGTTGAGCCCAGCTTCAGCCCGCTCAAAAAGGCTATCGATGATCAAGTCTTGGTTACCTTCACGTATCGACGTCCAGATGGTACCGATTCGGTTAGACACGTTGAACCATGGAAGTTATCTCACCTGAACGGCTTTTGGATGCTTCTCGGCTTTGATCGTGACCGGAATGCAGCACGAAACTTTCTACTCAAGCGCATTCATTCCAAAGTCACCAGAACCAAGGAAATAATTTCCGGCCCAACCAATGAGCAACTTAAAATCGCCAAGGACGAACTGGCCGCCCTGTTCGAAGAAAACAAGGCAGTAATTTGGGTTCGCCCTGGTACAACCGCAGCAATGCACTTCGAGACACATGCGAGCCCTACCGGTGAGGTCGAACTTAACTACTTTGACCTAGCCCTATTAGCTGAAGAGATTCTAGAATTCGGCAATTCGGTAAAGGTTATTGAACCGGTTCAACTGCAAAATTTGATTGAAGAAACATTACGTCAGGTGGTGAAGAACCATTCCTAAACTCAAATACTCACTTCCTGGTGACGAAAAGTACAACACGCTAATGTCGGTTGTTGCCCTTTTGCAAAGGGTTGGTGAAATCCACATCGACGACTTGGCAAAACACTTTGAAGTTCCCACCAAGACGATGCGTGAGATGTTGAGCACTTTGAACACCACGTCATTTATGCCCAGAAACTCCGAAGAGCAATTACCGTTCTACATCGACTTGGATCGCGTTGACGACGAGGATGGGATTGTTTGTCTAGATCTGGATGAAGGGCCTCTAGGCGTTCCGAGAATCACCGCAACGCAATCAGTAGCACTTCTTACTGGTCTAAACTACCTGAGGTCAATTCCTGACTTTCAAGACATCTCAGATGTAGATGAACTGATTGACCTTTTGAGTAGCGAACAACCTGGACTGAACTCCATCGAAATTGATGCCCCTGCGTTCGATAACGACTTGTCGGTACTCAAGCGAGCCATTCTTACTAATCGTCAGATTGAGTGCCGCTACGTCAATAGCAAGGGGGAGGACTCCCGCCGGAGAATTGACCCTCTGCTACTGCTCACCTCAGAAGGCCACTGGTACCTACGTGGTTTTTGCCACAAGCATATGGGGGTAAGAACCTTCAGGCTAGATCACATGGTTGAGGCAACACTTGTTGACGAGCCGAGAACTCCACAGTCTCTCATTGAAGCTGCAAAGTTAGACGACACCGCTCCTATTTACAACGCGAGTGCAAGTGACACCGAGGTTATTTTGGAATTGGCGCCTGAGGCCTATCAGTTGGCTGCAATGTTCACAACGCTAAAAGAGCCAACGAAAGTTGGAGAAGAAAACGTCAGAGTGACCATCAAGCTTGGCTATTTACCTGATTTGGGACCTCTCGTATGCCGATTTGGTGTGCACGCCAGAGTTGTTTCGCCTCCAGCAGCTAGGGAAGTCGTTAAGCGTTATGCCGAACAAGCACTCGGCGAATTCAGTAACTGGGGTGAAACGGAGTGAACATTTCGAACCTAATTTGGATAACTCCATTGCTTTCGCTTGTTCTTCTGGTTTTAGTAGCGCTCAAATTTGGTAGGAGCGCTAGCAAAGCAGCCAGGCAAATCGCTCGGTTAGAGAAACAATTGAATTCGTTTTCGGTATGTAGAACTAATGCAGCCTTCGAGCAGCCTCAAACACCCCTAACCACGCTTGGGGAGGCCACAAAGCTTCGCAAGGCCTACATTCAAAACAGAACGAAAGCCAAGCAGGAAAGACAGCGTAGGCTAGTAAAAAGACTTAGCATCTTGACCTCAAAAGAAAGAGAGTAGAGCCATGAAGGCCCTTTTCGACAGCCCATTTATTTGGGTAGTTATCTTGCTTGCAATTCTGCTCTGGGGTGGCCCTAAACTTCCGGGATTGGCAAAGAACCTTGGCGAGTCAATGCGTGTATTTCGTAAAGAGATGAAAACCCTAAACGACGAAAAAGATTCCGACAAGAACGAAAAGGGCAAGGAAGACAAACCTTCCGAAAAGTAATGCCCAAGAGGAATCCTGAGCGCAGGATGAACCTCAGCGGTCATCTTCGCGAACTACGAAATCGTTTGTATTGGTCGGCGCTGTTTGTTGCAATTGCTTCCGTTGGTGGCTGGTTTCTTTTCCAGCCAGTGTTTGACACGCTACAGCGACCATTCAAAGATCTCTCAAACACTCCCGGGTTTACCGCAACCATAAACTTCGGTTCAGTTTCTGCCCCTTTTGACCTCCGAATGCAAGTTTCAATCTTTTTGGGGCTAATTCTTGCTGCGCCTTTTTGGTTGTTCAATCTTTGGGCATACATTTCACCGGCATTGAACCTTCGAACCAAACGCATTACCGCTACTTTCGTTGGAACAGCCACACCGCTCTTCTTTGCTGGCTGCTACATAGCGTGGACACTGATTCCAACGTTTGTAAAAAGCTTGCTCGGATTCACACCGATTGGTTCGGCGGCCATAATCAATGCAAACGATTACATTTTGTTTACATTGCGAATTTTGGTCGTTTTCGGTCTAGCTCTCGTCTTGCCCGCCGTCCTGCTGCTTTTGAACTACTTAGGCGCCATAACCTCGTCAACGATCCTAAAGGGCTGGCGACTCGCAGTGTTCCTGTCTGCAGTCGTGGCGGCGCTGGCAACTCCAGTTAGTGATCCAATGTCGATGTTACTTCTGGCGCTACCCCTGATCGCGCTTTATTTTTTAGCCGCTGGAATTTCTAAAATCTTTGATCGAAGTAAATCAAAGCGTCAAAAAGACCCAGTTGATGTCTCCTGAAAAAACTCCAGCCGAACGTTTCGCTGAGTCCAAGAAACGTGCCAAAACTTCTGAGGTCGACGCTTTCGCAAAACTCCTAAAGTTCCCGCTGGATGATTTTCAGGAAGAGGCTTGCCGGGCAATTGCTAGAGGCTCTGGAGTCCTAGTCGCGGCACCAACCGGCGCGGGCAAAACCGTTATCGGCGAATTCGCGATCCACATGGCGCTTGACCGCGGACAGAAGGTTTTTTACACAACGCCTATCAAAGCGCTCAGTAACCAGAAGTACCAGGAATTGGTTGCCCGCTATGGCCAAGACCGTGTTGGCATCCTGACTGGAGATAACAACACCAATTCGTCAGCCGACATTGTGGTGATGACTACCGAAGTCCTTCGTAACATGATCTATGCAAATTCATTGAACCTAATGAACCTAGGTTTCGTAATCATGGACGAAGTGCACTATCTAGCAGATCGATTCAGGGGAGCTGTGTGGGAAGAGGTTATTCTTCACCTACCTAGAGACGTCAAGTTAGTATCACTTAGCGCCACGGTTTCTAATGCCGAAGAGTTTGGTGCCTGGTTAGACGAAGTTCGGGGCTCTACGGAAATTATCGTTTCCGAGAAAAGACCGGTTCCATTGAACCAACACGTCCTTTTTGGCAACGAGATGCTTGACCTATTTCAGAATCAAAATGGTGGTTCCAGGGTCAACTCGGAGCTGGTATCCAAGCATGCTGCTAAGTTGCGCACGCCAGCCGTAAAGAGCAACCGCCCAGGCAGAAACCGCGGCAGTTTCCTGAATGAACCAAAAATACCTAAGCTTTCAAAGCCAGAGATTATTGAAGAACTCGAAGACCAAGACATGCTTCCCGCTATCTTCTTTATTTTCTCCAGAGCTGCTTGTGATGCTGCTGTTAAGTCTTGTCAACATTCCAACCTACGATTGACGACCACGGAAGAGCGAAAGCAAATTCGGGAAATAGTCGAGGAACGCTGTCGTGAAATTTCCGACGAAGACCTCACAACACTCGGTTACTTTGAATGGCTCGGCAACCTAGAAAGGGGAGTCGCTGCGCATCACGCAGGTATGCTTCCCGCCTTCAAGGAAATCGTTGAAGAGCTTTTCCTAAAGCGTTTAGTACGAGTCGTTTTCGCAACCGAGACGCTGGCACTTGGAATTAATATGCCGGCGCGAACCGTTGTGCTCGATCGACTAGATAAATTTAATGGTGAAGCTCGCGTGCAGATCACCCCGGGTGAATACACTCAACTCACTGGTCGTGCAGGTCGTCGTGGAATCGACACCCAAGGGCATTCCGTAATTCAATGGGCCGGCAACCTAAACCCAGAAATTGTGGCCGGTCTAGCCTCCAAGCGAACCTACCCGCTAGTAAGTTCATTTCGACCAACATTCAATATGGCAGTGAACTTGATAAGTGCATTCACGCGTTCACGAGCTCGTGAAGTCTTAGAGACTTCATTCGCACAATTCCAAGCCGACCGCTCTGTGGTTCACCTGGCCAGAACTATTCGGGACCGCGAAGTGTCACTAGCTGGCTACAAGAAGTCGATGGACTGTCATCTTGGAGACTTTGCTGGTTACGCGAAACTTCGACGCGAAATATCCGATTTGGAGAGAACCCTTAGTTCGAATCGTCGTGAACGGAAGGGAAAGGACCTTCGACATGGTTCCAGCCGTACCGACAGCGAGCGTAAGATTTTCCAGCTAAAACAACAACTAAAGTCTCACCCTTGCCACCGTTGCCCTGAAAGAGAAGAGCATGCACGTTGGGGAGAGCGTTGGTGGAAACTTAGGCGTGAAACCGATGCCGTGATCGATCAAATTGAATCTCGAACTAATCAGGTAGCCAAAAACTTCGACAGAATTTGTGATCTGTTACTCGAATTCGATTACCTTTCGACCGACATTCAAGGTGAATTGGAAGTTACTGAAGCTGGTTCCCGTTTGGCGTTAATCTACGGAGAGCGTG
The DNA here is from genome assembly GCA_947447395.1 of Microbacteriaceae bacterium. Classification (GTDB taxonomy): domain Bacteria; phylum Actinomycetota; class Actinomycetes; order Actinomycetales; family Microbacteriaceae; genus Rhodoluna. The sequence continues at coordinate 56,865 of CANFJH010000002.1, forward strand.
ATTTATTGGTTGCAGAGTCTCTGCGAGCTGGCATATGGGACAACCTGGACGCGTCAACTCTAAGCGCAATTGTGGCTGCGCTCATCTACGAGTCAAGGCGCGATGATGAACACTCTCAACCACGAATGCCGCGCGGAGATTTTGAAAACGCATTCCAAGCCACAAATGAACTATGGAAGACTTTGGAGGCTTCGACTAAGCGAAATAGATTGCGAGCGACTGAGCCAATTGATGCTGGCATAAGCTACGCCATTCACCGATGGGTTACCGGCGCCAAACTAGACAATGTGTTGTATGAAGCTGACATGTTGGTTGGCGACTTTATCCGTGTATGCAAGCAAATAGTCGATCTATTAGAACAACTGTCTAGGGCAGCAAACGAACCACTTAGTTCGATTGCCAGCGACGCGATAGACCGCATGAAAAGAGGAATAGTTGCCTACTCTTACTATTTCTAAACGGCTGCCTCTAGCAATCATCAGCGGGCTCATATCTTATTTCGCATATCCAAGCCCAGATTTCTGGCCGGCGATTTTCATTTCGATCGCGGGTATTTACCTGAGTTTGAGGGGAGCTAGTTTTTGGGTCGGCTTCGGGGTTGGTTTCACCGCCGGATTAGCGCTCTACACCGCCCAAATTTATTGGATTAGTCAGTACCTAGGACCTGAACCACTGCTCGCCCTGGCAGGTCTCGAAGCGATTATTTTTGCGATGGCGGCTGGATTCATGGCGCTAGTGTCAACCCGTTATTCAAGTTCATGGCTGATTGCCCTATTTGTTGGATGCCTTTGGACAGGGCGTGAATGGTTTGCCACTCACTTTCCATACGGAGGCTTTCC
>CANFJH010000003.1 GCA_947447395.1 Microbacteriaceae bacterium
GCCAAATGGTATAGCGATCTTGATTGAATGTCTCACCGACAACAAGAACCGTGCTGCCGCCGAAGTTCGACTTGGTGTGACGCGAAATGGTGGAACAATGGCTGACATTGGCTCGGTGAACTTTATGTTTAGCCGTAAGGGTGTTGTCACTGTCAATAAGTCAGACGTTGTAACTGAAGACGCAGTTTTGGCTGCGGCCTTGGAAGCTGGCATCGAAGATGTTGAAGATCGTGGAGAGGCCCTTGTTCTTACCACCGACCCTTCAGACATGGTTGCAGTTCGTACGGCACTTCAGGCTTCGAACATAGATTATGAAGCCGCAGATGTTGAGTTTGTTCCATCTATGCAAGTTCAAGTTGACGCACCAACTGCTCGAAAGGTTATTGGGCTGATCGATGCTCTAGAAGACTTGGATGACGTTCAGAATATCTATTCGAACTTTGACATGTCTCCTGAAGTGCTAGCCGAGATCGAGCAGGACTAATGAATCGAGTGATTCTTGGGGTTGACCCAGGTCTCACTAGGTGTGGTGTTGCCATTGTTAACTCAGGTGCAGGGCGCAAGGTCTCTCTGATTTACGTGAACACCTTGAAGAGTTCGCCAGAAACTGAACTTTCAGAACGCCTATTTGAAATCGCGAATGGGGTAGAGGCTCTTATTCTCGAATACAAGCCAACCGTGATAGCCATTGAAAGAGTTTTTTCGCAGGCAAATCTAAGGTCCGTGATGGGTGTGGCTCAAATTTCCGGAGTCGTAATGTATCTGGCTCGGAAACACGGTGTGTCGGTGCAGATGCACACCCCGAGTGAGGTTAAAGCTGCAGTGACTGGTTCCGGTCGGGCACAAAAGCCGCAAATCGGTTTGGCTATCACCAAGATTCTGGGCTTAACTGAGACCCCTAAGCCTGCAGACTCGGCAGACGCAATTGCAATTGGCATTTGTAACGCTTGGAAGGGTATGCCTACCGGAAACGAAGTTGGAAAGAGTCGTACTTCTGCTCAGGAGGCCTGGTTAGCTGCAGAGCGAGTTGCCGGCCGAAAGCCCAAGGGCTAGTTAGCATTTACAAGTGATCGCATCGCTTCGAGGTATCGTTCAGGGCTCCACTCTAAATTCGGTGGTGCTTGATGTTTCGGGTGTGGGCTACCTCGTTCAAGTAACACCTGAGGTATCAATGTCAGTCTCAGCGGGGCAAGAGCTTTCACTATTCACCGCTTTTATTGTGCGAGAAGATGCCTTTACGATTTTTGGTTTCAGAACTGAAGATGAGTTACAAACATTCGATTTACTTCGCTCGGTAACGGGCGTTGGCCCCAAATCAGCCCTGTCAATCATTCATCAGCTTGGCGTTGACGCTCTAAGCGATGCGGTGGCAAATGAAAATGACGCAGCCTTTAAATCGGTCAGTGGTATCGGACCTAAAACAGCCAAACTGTTGGTCGTAACTCTCGCTGGAAAATTAGTGGGTTCCGGCAAGTACAAGCCAACCACCGACGATTCAGATATTGTGTCGGCTTTAGTCGGTTTGGGTTATCAAACCAAAATTGCCCAGGACGCTGTGAGTAATGCCAGAAAATCGGACTTTACTGCTGCTAACGATCAAATTCTTCGTACCGCCCTTCAGAATTTGGCCCGCTAATGTCGGATGATATTTTGGCCGCAGACTCCAATGAAAATGAACTGGCATTCGAAGCTGCCGTTAGACCGGCGAATCTCGAAGGATTTGTCGGTCAACAAACGGTTCGAAAGCAGCTGGAACTGGTTCTTGAGTCAGCAAAACTGAGGGGAACAAACGCGGATCATATTTTGCTCGTTGGTCCGCCGGGATTGGGCAAGACCACGTTGGCTCTTATAGTCTCAAACGAGACTGGCCACCCTATTCGTCTAACGTCTGGCCCAACTATTCAACACGCGGGGGACCTTGCTGCCATATTGAGTTCGTTGGTTCCTGGCGAAATTCTATTTATCGATGAGATACATCGCATGTCTAGGGCAGCCGAAGAGATGCTTTATCTCGCCATGGAGGATTACCGAGTGGACGTGATGGTTGGTAAGGGAGTTGGTGCTAATTCCATACCTTTAGAACTAGCGCCATTCACACTAATCGGAGCCACAACACGGTCAGGAATGCTTCCGACACCGCTTAGAGATCGCTTTGGTTTCACCGGTCACCTTGAATTCTATGAAGCATTTGAACTTCATGAAGTCGTTCGCCGAAGTGCCGCCCATCTTGGCGTGAAGCACGATGAAGATGCCCTGGGTGAAATTTCGCGAAGATCTCGCGGCACGCCACGAATCGCAAATCGATTGCTCAGACGGGTGCGTGATTACGCCTTAGTCCATAACCACAAAATCGTTGATGTGGACATAGCTCGAGAAGCTCTAGCCATATTCGAGGTCGATGAACTTGGTCTGGATCGCATTGACATTCAATTCCTCGAATTATTGACCGGGCGCTATTCAAATAAGCCGGTCGGCCTTTCTACTTTGGCTGTGGCTCTTGGAGAGGAAGCTGAAACAATCGAGGCAGTTGTAGAGCCTTATCTGGTTAGAACCGGCATGATTGTTCGCACTCCACGTGGAAGAGAAGCAACTGCAGCGGCTTATCAACACCTCGGCAAACATGCCGGTTCACACGGTGCGCAGACCCTGCTTGACCTATAATTTACTTAGGCGCTGTTAGGCGCATTTTTTACGTAAAGCAGAGGCTTATCCCATGGACTACATTCCACTACTTATCGCTGGCGCGATGATCGTTTTCATGATCACCAGTTCTCGCAAGCGCAAGGCTGCGGCAGCACAGATGGCTTCTAAGGTTGCGCCAGGTGCAAAGGTAATGCTTTCGAGTGGAATCTACGCAGAAGTCATTAGCGTTGCCGACGATCGCGCAGTGGTCAAGAGCGCTGGTTCAACTTCGCTCGAAGTAGCCAAGGGTGCCATCGTTCGCGTCATTGAGAACGCACCTGAAAAGAAGTCGACGCCTGCGAAATCTGCGGCCCCTAAAGCTGCAGCCACCAAGTCAGTGGCTAAGTCTGCAGTTAAGCCTGCAGTCAAAAAGCCCGTAGCCAAGAAGTAGGTTTCATCGTGGCTGGTTCTACATCAAATAAGCTCGCTCGTAAGCGTTTAGCCTGGCTTCTAGTCATCTTTATCGCTTTTGCAGGACTTATTACGACTGCTACGCTCACCAAAGTTTCGGGTGCAACCCTTGTGCCACAGTTGGCGTTAGACCTTCAAGGTGGAACCCAGGTAATCCTAAAGCCAACCGTGAACAGTGGCTCGGTTGCTTCCGCTGAGCAACTCGCACAGGCTGTAGACATTATTCGCCAACGAATCGACTCAACCGGTGTTTCCGAGGCGCAGATTGTTACTCAGGGTGAGGGAGCTGACGCAGCAATCGTTGTTAGCATTCCTGGTAAACCTTCAGACAGCACGCTGGAACTCATTAAGGCAAGCGCGAAGCTTGAGTTCCGTCCGGTGCTAGTTACCGGAGCAGGCACATCAGCGCTCGTTACTTCTGCTCCAACAAAAGCTAACCCAAACCCGACCCCAACACTTCCGGCTTCAAGCCCAATCGCTACCAGTACGGCAACTCCAACCGATAACAGCGACTTGAACTGGGTCTCGAAGGATCTTCAGGCTCAGTACGAGGCTTTAGACTGCTCGAAGCAATTTAGAACGCCTGGACAGGTTGACGATCCAGCCAAGCCGATGGTCACCTGTGATCGCGGTCGAACTGCAAAATTCATCCTTGGTCCAGTTGAACTAGATGGTACTCAAATTGCAAAGGCTAGTTCCTCCGCCGTTACAACTAGTGCCGGCTCGGCAACTGGTCAGTACGCGGTTGACTTGACTTTCAACGACGCGGGTAAGACTTCATTTGGTAACGTGACCAAACGACTATTCCCACTTACTGCGCCTCGCAATCAATTCGCGGTAACTATTGACGGGTACATCATCACTGCTCCAGCCATTCAGGCGGTGATTACCTCAGGCACTGCACAAATCACTGGCGGATTTACCTCGGATTCTGCAAATGCGCTTTCGAACCAGCTGAAGTACGGTTCGCTTCCAATCGGGTTCCAGGTTCAAAGCCAAGAGAACATTTCGGCCACCTTGGGTAGCCAGCAATTGCAAAATGGTCTAATCGCTGGTGCAATCGGTATGTTGCTAGTTCTCATTTATTCGCTTTTCCAGTACCGAGCTTTGGCTTCCATTACCATTGGTTCGCTTGTGGTTGCAGCGGGTTTGACCTACCTAGCTATCACTTTGCTTTCCTGGCGAATGGACTACCGACTATCGCTAGCCGGTGTTGCAGGTTTGATTGTTGCCATCGGTATTACCGCAGACTCGTTTATCGTCTACTTTGAACGTGTTCGAGACGAACTTCGCGACGGAAGGCCACTTTCGGTAGCGGTAGCGGCTGGTTGGAAGCGAGCCTGGCGAACTATCCTTGTCTCGGACATCGTGAGCCTTTTGGCCGCAGGTACCTTGTACTTCTTAACTGTTGGTAACGTACGTGGATTCGCGTTTACTTTGGGTTTGACAACCATCATCGACCTAGTAGTGGTAACTCTATTCACAGTTCCTCTTTTGTCACTCTTTTCTAATTTCAAGTTTTTCTCCTCTGGTAACTCATGGTCTGGATTCGAAATTACTACCGCAACTGGTGAGCGTTACGTTGGTCGAGGAACATTCCGTGAAGTAGACCCTTCGGTATCTCGCAACAAAAAATCGCTTGGAGAAGCGGCTAAAAGACAAACAATTGCCGAACGCAAGGCAGCGGCGAATAACGGAGAGGCAGGCGAGCAGTAATGTCTAAATTCTCAGAATTTGGTAACTCTCTATACAACGGAGATCGTTCTTTCAATTTCACTGGCAAGCGAAAGCTTTGGTTTGCAATTAGTGCTGTAGTAATCGCAATTTCAGCCATTCTTCCGTTCACGCTTCACAATGGATTCAATTTCGGAATTGAGTTCAAGGGTGGCTCAGAGTTCACAATTACCGGTGGCGCAAGCAAGGGGGTCGACCTAGCAAGGCAGACACTAAGCACATCGCTTCCCGGTAAAGAGGTTGTCGTGTCTACAATTGGTACCGACACCGTTCGTGTTCAGACGCCTCAACTTAGCGACACCAACTCTGAAGCTGTTCGTCTAGCGCTGGCGAAGAGCTACGCTGTGGATTCATCGGCAGTTTCTTCAAGCTTCATTGGCGCATCATGGGGCTCCGATGTAACGGGTAAGGCTCTAAACGGTCTACTTTGGTTCCTGGCCTTGGCCGCAATTTTGATGGCTTTGTACTTCCGAACCATAAAGATGTCGATTGCCGCAATGGCAGCCCTACTCCACGACCTTTTGATTACCGCGGGAATTTATGGTTCATTTGGTTTTGAAGTTACCCCAGCTGCAGTAATTGGATTCCTAACCATCCTTGGTTACTCGCTTTACGACACAGTGGTTGTTTTTGACAAAATTCGTGAGAATACCGAAGGCGTTGAACACAGTGCGACAGCAACTTTCAGTGAACGAGTAAACCTTGCCATTAACCAGACATTGGTTCGTTCGATCAACACCACAGTGGTAGCTATCCTTCCGGTTGCAGCTATTTTGTTCATTGGCGCAATTGTTTTCGGTGCTGGAACTCTGCGTGACATTTCGCTTTCTTTGTTTATCGGAATGCTAGTTGGTACCTATTCGACCATCTTCATTGCGGCTCCGCTCTACTCACAATTGCGTGAGAAGGAAGCGAAGTTCGTTGAAGCCGCGCAAAAAGTTCTAGCCAAGCGTGACTAAGTAAACTTATTCGGGAGTGTGAATAGTTGTGACCGAAAACACCGCTACGGGCTCCATCGGGGCAATTCGCAGTGGTTTTGAGCGACTTTTCGGCCGAAATAACGCACACAGTGTCGAGGTTTCTGAATTACTCAGGGTTGTAAAGTCCAATCACCCCAAATCTGATCTTTCTGTTGTCGAACGCGCCTACCTTGTGGCCGAACAGGCTCACGAAGGTCAGACACGTAAGAGTGGTGAACCGTACATCACTCACCCCATCGCCGTAGCTCAGATCCTGGCGGACCTTGGAATCGGTCCAGTCACAATTGCCGCAGCCTTGCTTCACGACACCGTAGAAGACACGGCTTACACGCTACCAATGCTGCAAAAGGACTTTGGTTCTGAGATTGCAGCCCTTGTCGATGGTGTAACCAAGCTAGACAAGGTGAAGTTTGGTGAAAACGCGCAGGCCGAGACAGTTCGCAAAATGGTTGTCTCGATGTCGAAAGACATCCGTGTGTTAGTAATCAAACTTGCCGATCGACTCCACAACGCGAGAACCTGGGGATTCGTGGAGCCAGAGAAGGCTCAGCGCAAGGCTCAAGAAACTCTTGAAATTTACGCTCCTTTAGCGCATCGACTGGGTATTAGCACTATCAAAAATGAACTCGAAGAGCTCTCATTTTCGGTACTTTATCCAAAGGTTTATGAAGAAATCGTAAATCTGGTTCGTCAACGGACACCAAAGCGAGCCGAATTTATCGATGGTGTAATTCGGAATATCGTAGATGACCTAAAAGAAAACCGAATTAAGGCAAAGGTCGACGGACGCCCCAAGCAGTATTACAGCATTTACCAAAAGATGGTTGTCCGTGGTCGTGAGTTTGACGACATCTACGATCTTGTCGGAATTCGAATTCTTGTTGACTCGGTACGTGATTGCTACGGAGCGCTAGGGACTATTCACTCACGCTGGAATCCAGTTCCCGGTCGTTTCAAAGATTATATTGCAATGCCCAAATTTAATCTTTACCAGTCTCTGCATACGACTGTGATCGGCCCAAATGGAAGACCAGTTGAGATTCAAATTCGAACACACGAAATGCATCAACGAGCAGAGTACGGTGTTGCAGCCCACTGGAAATACAAGGAGCAGTCGGGCAGTACTGAAGTAACTGGCGACGAGGATCTAGCCTGGTTGAAGCACCTCACAGACTGGCAGTCCGAAACTCAAGATCCGGCAGAGTTTCTAGATTCACTTCGTTTTGAAATTGGCGCCAAGGACGTCTACGTTTTCACGCCGAAGGGCAAAGTTGTCGGGCTACCAACCGGAGCAACGCCAGTTGACTTCGCCTATACGATTCACACGGAAATTGGCCATCGAACCATGGGGGCTAAGGTAAACGGGCGATTGGTTCCCCTTGAAACCCAGCTTCACTCTGGTGACGTCGTGGAAATTTTTACATCCAAGTCAGTTGATGCCGGACCAAGTCAGGATTGGCTCAACTTTGCCGCGTCTTCTCGTGCTCGAGCAAAAATTAAACAATGGTTCTCCAATGAGCGCCGTGACGAAGCGGTTGAAAACGGGAAAGACCTAATCGCCAAGGCAATGCGTAAGCAGAACCTTCCACTTCAAAGACTTATCGCTTCGGACGCAATTGTTAAGTTGGCACTAGACCTTCGATACGGCGACGTTGAGTCACTTTATGCTGCAGTGGGCGAGGGGCACGTTTCTGCGCAGTCGGTAATTGAGAAACTCACGGCTACATCAATCGATGAAGAAGATCTAGTTGAACCGTTCCAGCTTCCACAAAGAAGAGTAAGCGCTGATCGTAGGAGGAGCGACAACTCTGGGGTCTTAGTTCGCGGCGATGACGACGTGCTGGTCAAGTTAGCGAGATGTTGCACTCCTGTTCCAGGCGACGTGATTGTTGGTTTTGTAACCCGTGGTTCAGGCGTTTCAGTTCATAGAACCGACTGCAAGAATGTTGCGCTACTGGAGCAACAACCTGAGCGAATGATGGATGTTACATGGTCCAAGAATGCGAAGAGTTTGTTCTTGGTAAACATTCAGATTGAGGCGCTAGACCGCGGTGGTTTGCTGTCTGATGTAACTAGAGTTTTAGCTGAACACCATGTGAATATTCTTTCGGCTTCGGTGTCGACCAGAAGCGACCGAGTTGCACTGAGCCGGTTTGTTTTTGAAATGGCAGATCCTGCCGTCTTGGAACACCTATTGAATGCGGTGCGCCGAATTGACGCCGTCTACGACGTCTACAGGGTAAGTAATAACTAGCTATTTAGCAGCTGCGGAAACGACTTCGAGCCAAGCTTTTCGCGCTGACAGTGCGTCGGTTAGTTCAACGATCTTCTTTTTGTCAGTAGCTGCAGCAAGTTCGGCTTCGAGTTTCGCAATTGCCTCTTCTAGCTTCAAAGTGACATCGTCCTTGCGAGCCTTGGTTGCAGGGTCAGAAGCTTTCCAGTGATCGCGTTCGGCATTTTTCACTGAAGTTTCGATGGCTCGCAACTTGTCTTCGGTTTTAGCCATGTCGTTTCGAGAAACACGACCTGCCTTTTCCCAACGATCTTGAATGCTTAGTAGCAATTGCTTTGCCTTTGCTAGGTCGGCCTCTGGCTTAATGGCCTTTGCCTCTTCTAGAAGTAATAGTTTGGCAGCTAGCGCATCAGCCTGGGTTGCTGAAATAGCGGCCACCTGTTCGCCCTTGGCTGCGTAAATGGTGTCACCGGCAGCCTTGAAGCGACTCCAAAGTGCGTCGTCGTTCTTGGTGCGACCTGCGGATTTCCACTCATCAAGTAGTTTCCGATATTCAACAACAGAATCAGCGCCCTTGTCAGCCAATTCTTCGGCTTTCTTAACAATACTTTCCTTGGAAGCCTTGGCTAGCTTTGCCTTGTTTCCCGCTTCAGCGAAATAAGCGCGCTTAGCGTTTTCCAACTTGTTTCGCGAGTTCTGGAAACGCTTCCAAAGTGCGTCTGCTTCTCCCTTCGGTACACGTGGTCCGTTCTTCTGAGCAGTCTGCCAGGCTTCGAAAAGTTCAGTCAGTGTGGCTGAAACTTGCTTCCACATCACCTTTGACAAATCACCTGATGCAAGCGCCTCGACCTTGGCGACGATTTCTTCGCGAGCTGCCATTGCTGCCGCGATTTCTTCTTTGTTCTCTTCCTTCTTTGTATTTAGAAGGTCTTGAATCTTCGGAGCAAGACTTAGGACACGTTCGCGAAGCGACTGTAGGTTGCCTACTGCAGTTGCGTCAATAAGGTCTACCGTTAGTTTTGCAGCGGTCTTTGAAATTGAGTCTGCATCAGCCTTTTTTGCAACACGCTGTTCTAGAAGTCGAACCGAACCTTCGAGGGATTCGAATTTCTTGGTGAAGTAGGCAAGTGCCTCTTCAGCGGAAACGTTAGGTACCTGACCGACTTTGCGCTCTCCATTTGGTTCAATTACGTAAACGTTATTTTCCGCGTCGACGCGACCGAATTCGGTGGTGGTCATGTTGTACCTAACTTGTTGGTGGATAAAACTATTTTACAGTTACGCTTGCTAGCTTGATTGGGTTCTTTGGCTTACCATCAGTCTTGCCATCGGCAGTACCCAACTTGGCTAAGTTTCGAATTGAATCCAAGCCAGAAGTAACTTTTCCTAGGACGGTGTAACCGCCTGCGCTGTCGGCTGGAATGTAGCTAGAACCGTAGACAATGAAGAACTGGGATCCCATGCTGGTTGCCGAATTTCCGGCTCGTGCCATTGCAATTACACCAGGTCCATAGATATTGTCAGCAGGTGCATTTTCAATTGGACCAAAGTTGTAACCTGGTCCGCCGGTTCCATCACCCTTAGGGTCACCACACTGAAGAACAAAAATGCCCGATGTGACTAGGCGGTGACAACCGGTGGTGTCGTAGAAACCCGCCTTTGCGAGAGTTACGAAGTTGGCAACCGCTTTCGGAGCCTTGTCTCCGTATAGTTCGAACTGGATCGGATTGGAAGCAACAGTCATTGAACCAGTCCAGATACGATTTTCAGCCACGGAGGCGGCCGGAGCAGCTAGTGGTTTTGGTGTCGGCTTTGGAATACCTGGGCCCAGGTGAAAGTAAGTTAGCTGCGACGTCAAAGCAATTGCAATCGCTACGACAATGACACCTACTGAGCGTAGGTTGTCACTGCGTCTTACCGACTTGCGATCTTCGACGAGGGTTGATTTCGCTTTATAGCCTGCGATACGAGCCTCTGCAGCTTTCGACAACTTCTTGTTTTGGTTAGCCAAAATTCCTCCAACTTTCTCGCCCTAGTTTACTTGAGCGTCCACCGGTTTTCGGTGTCGTAGCCTAGAAGTGTGAACTTGGAGACAATCTTTGAACTTACTGAGCCGCTTGCTGCGCGCATGCGTCCAAGGACAATAGGCGAGATTGTTGGGCAAGATTCAATCCTTGGCCCTGGTTCACCACTTCATCGATTGCTTGCGGGGGAAACCAGGGGAGCGCAGTCTGTTTTACTTTGGGGCCCTCCTGGGAGTGGAAAGACGTCGATTACCAATGTATTGGCAGCCTCCAACGGTAGGCGCTTGGCAGTTCTGAGCGCAATATCCGCGGGTGTAAAAGAGGTAAGGGAAGTAATTGAAAAGGCTAAGGCCGATTCTGAATTATATGGAACAGAAACCGTTTTGTTCCTGGATGAAATCCACAGATTCTCAAAGGCGCAGCAAGATTCGCTTCTGCCGTCGGTAGAAGCAGGCTGGGTGACTCTTGTTGCCGCTACCACGGAGAACCCCTCCTTCAGTGTGATCGCACCGCTAATTTCTAGATCACTCGTGATTCAGCTTGAGGCACTTTCAGAAATTGACTTGAAAAATTTGATTCGAAGCGCTCTCGAAAGTGATCGCGGTTTTTCCGGCCATGTTTCGATTGGTTCTGACTCTTTAGGCGAACTGGTGCGGGTCTCTCAAGGTGATGCCAGGCGCGCGTTAACTTTTCTAGAGGCGTTGGCGTTTGCTGCTTGGCAGCGGTCTAAACAATCGCCCCAAGTAATCATCGAATTGGATGACTTCAAAACTGCTCTGAGCGCAGCTCCCGTTCGTTACGACAAGGACGGAGATAGCCACTACGACGTCATTAGCGCGTTCATTAAGTCTGTTCGCGGGTCCGATGCCGACGCAGCAATCTATTGGCTAGCTCGAATGATTGAAGGGGGAGAGGACCCTAGGTTCATTGCCCGGCGCCTCATGATATTAGCCGCCGAAGATATTGGCTTGGCCGATCCCAACGCACTGGTTTTGGCTACGTCAGCTGCACAATCGGTTGCACTGATTGGTATGCCCGAAGGGCGAATTGCGTTATCAGAGGCAACCATCTACCTCGCTCTCGCGCCCAAATCAAATGCAGCATATCTTGCAATTAACGAGGCAATTGCTGATGTTCGAGCTGGGATGGTAGTTCCCGTTCCAAAGGCGCTTAGATCTTCTAACTACGCCGGGTCAGAGAGTTACGGCAACGGAAACGGCTACAAATATCCGCACGATGAAAATTCTGCCATCGTGAAGCAAACCTATTTGGATGGTAAACCTTCAACAAGGCAGTATTACCGACCAAAGCGATTTGGAAACGAAACCGAACTAGCGAATCTCTGGGAACGTATTCGCAAGATTGTTCGTGGCAAATAGCAGGATTTCTTGCTAAAGTTGAAAAGTTGCTATTTACTTCAAGCTCTCTGGCTGCGAGAAGAAGTAAATGATGCTCAATTAGCAGAGCATTCCTAGGCAGTAGAAAACTGTTAACGAATTATTCCGAAAGGATCACGTGTCTAAGACTTCACGTACCCGCAGCAAAACCCGTCTATCGCGCGCCCTTGGCCTAGCTCTTACCCCTAAGGCAGCCAAGTACCTTGAGAAGCGTCCATACGCTCCAGGTCAGCACGGCCGCACCAAGCGTAAGGCCGACAGCGACTTCGCCGTTCGTCTTCGCGAGAAGCAGCGCCTACGCGCCCAGTACGGTATTCGCGAGGCTCAGCTTCGTAACACCTTCGTTGAGGCAAAGCGCACCGAAGGTCTAACTGGTGAGAACCTTGTTGAATTGCTAGAAATGCGTCTTGACGCACTAGTACTTCGCGCAGGTTTCGCTCGCACTATTTCACAGGCTCGTCAGATGGTTGTTCACCGTCACATCCTGGTAAACGGTCAGCGCGTTGACCGTCCTAGCTTCCGCGTGAAGCCAGGACAAACCATTCACGTTCACGAGAAGAGCGAACGCACCGAGCCTTTCCAGGTTGCTGCAGCCGGCGGTCACGTCGACGTTCTTCCGCCAGTGCCTGGATACCTAGATGTTCAGTTGGACAAGCTACACGCAACCCTAACTCGCCGCCCAAAGCGTGCCGAGGTTCCGGTTACCTGTGAAGTTCAGCTTGTTGTTGAGTACTACGCAGCTCGCTAGTACTAGAAGTTAGGAACCCGATGAGTGGTGGCGAAGTTGCAGCAGTAATAGCTGCTAGCGCCTTGGCGTTGTTTGTGGTTTTCCTTGCCGTTCCGTTGTTGAAGTTGGGCAAGTTGCTCGACGAGACTACTGAAACGGTAAAGGAAATAAACGACACACTTCCGTCACTACTCACGGGCCTTAACGAATCTGTCAATCAGACCAATAAGCAATTGGCGAAGATTGACGCAATTACAGACAACGTCGCCGACGTTAGCGCCAACATACAATCGTTGGTCGCTGTATTCTCGGCATCACTCGGTTCGCCACTTTTGAAGCTTGCTGGTTACCTGAAGGGGTTCAGTAACTTCATGGGTAAGAAGAAATAGGTTCTCAACTATGAAAAAGCTTTTTTGGCTTGCAGCCGGTATTTCCGTTGGCCTCATTGCCGCCAAGGAAATTGAGAAGAACCCTAAGGCTAAAGCCGCCTATGACGATGCCACAGATCGTCTACGCGCATTTGCGCAAGCTTTCGTAGAAGGCTATGAAGAAGAATCTAAGCCGGCAGCAAAGCCTGCAGCCAAGCGCACGTCGGCACCAAAGACAGCCAAGTAAGCGATGAAGACCGCTGAAATCAGGCGGCGTTGGCTAGAGTTCTTCGCTAGTAAACAACACACCGTCGTTCCATCCGCATCACTAATTAGTGAAGATCCTTCACTGCTTTTCACCGTTGCCGGTATGGTTCCATTCATTCCCTACATGTCTGGTCTTGTTCCGGCACCATACCCGCGTGCAACCAGTGTTCAAAAATGTATTCGCACTCTTGACATCGAGGAAGTGGGTAAGACCACCCGTCACGGTACTTTCTTCCAAATGAACGGTAATTTCTCTTTCGGAGATTACTTTAAGCGCGAAGCAATCAGCTATGCCTGGGAATTTTTGACTTCCCCCCAAGCCAAAGGTGGCCTTGAGTTAAACCCGGAACTGCTCTGGGTCACTGTTTACAAAGACGATGATGAGGCAATTGAACTTTGGCGCGAGATCGCCGACATTCCGATGGCCCGAATCCAGCGCTTGGGCATGAAAGACAATTTCTGGTCCACGGGGCAACCGGGCCCTGCTGGCCCTTGTTCGGAAATTTACTATGACCGAGGTCCGGAGTACGGCATCGAGGGCGGTCCAGAAGCCGACGATAACCGTTACATCGAAATCTGGAACCTTGTCTTCATGCAGTATGAGCGTGGCAAAGGTCTCGGCAAGGATGATTTCGAAATTCTTGGTGAGCTCCCAAAAAAGAACATCGATACGGGCATGGGCCTAGAGCGAGTTGCCTTCCTAATGCAAGGTGTTGAGAACCTCTACGAAATCGATGAGGTTCGTCCCGTTCTAGACCTAGCAGCTCAGCTTGCAAATAAAACTTACGGCGCATTAGTTGAAGACGACGTTCGCCTTCGCGTCGTAGCAGACCATATTCGTTCGGCATTGATGCTGATTGGTGACGGCGTTTCCCCTGGTAACGACGGCCGTGGCTACGTGCTTCGTCGTTTACTACGTAGATCAATTCGCGCCATGCGTTTGATGGGCGTTAACGAACCAGTCATTGGAAAGCTAATAACTGTTTCTAAAGATGCCATGAAGGATTCTTACCCTGAGTTAGAGGCTGACTTCAAACGCATTATTACTTCGGCTGTTGCCGAAGAAGAAGCATTCTTGCGTACCCTCACCAGCGGTTCACTGGTTCTTGATCAGGCCATTGCCGATGTGAAGTCGTCAAAGGGCTCGATCCTCGGTGGCGAATCCGCATTCCTCTTGCATGACACTTACGGTTTCCCAATTGACTTGACCTTAGAAATCGCCGAGGAAGCTGGCCTTTCTGTGGACAGAGACGGTTTCACGTCGCTAATGACGGAACAGCGTGACCGAGCAAAGGCCGATGCCAGAGAAAAGAAGCTGGGTGGAACCGACCTTTCGGTTTACTCCGCTTTCCGTGCTCTAGGTACCACTAAGTTCACTGGTTACGAAGAACTCGAATCAGATGGCAAGGTTCTTGGTTTGGTTCACGATGGACAGTCGGTCAAGGTGCTCTCCCATGGAAGCGTCGGAGAAATTATTCTCGACACCACGAGTCTTTACGCTGAATCTGGTGGCCAGGCGGCTGACGCTGGAACCATTCGAGGTGAGGGCTTTGAACTCGAGGTTCTAGACGTTCAGAAGCCAGTTAAGGGCTTAGTTTCACACAAGGTCCTTGTTCGTTCTGGTGAGGTTTCAGTAAACTCCAAAGCCGTCACCGCGGTTGACGAAGATTGGCGTTTGGGCGCTTGTCAGGCACACTCGGCAACCCATGTTCTTCACGCCGCACTGCGTCAAGTGCTAGGCCCATCGGCACTGCAGTCTGGCTCTTACAATAAGCCGGGCTATCTTCGTCTCGATTTCGCCTGGAATCAAGCGCTTTCAATTGAAACCAAGAGCGAACTTGAAGAAGTCAGCAACTTGGCTATTCGGCGCGACCTTGCCGTAAGCAGCAATCTAATGTCGCAGGCAGAGGCCAAAGAATTTGGCGCCGTTGCTTTGTTCGGTGAAACCTACGACGAACTGGTTCGAGTGATTCAAATCGGTGGACCATGGTCGCGTGAACTTTGTGGTGGTACTCACGTTAGTCGTTCTAGTCAAATTGGTTTGCTTTCGCTAGGCGCCGAGGCTTCGGTGGGTTCGGGTGCCAGGCGTATTGAAGCATTTGTTGGTATGGAAGCCTTCCGTTCACTAACTCTTGAGCGTTCGTTAGTTGCACGATTGACTGATCTCGCCAAGGTTCCTGCGGCAGCTCTCGAGGAGAAACTGCAGCAAACTTTTGAGGAACTCCGTAACGTTCAGAAACGTCTTGCGCTCATTGAACAGCAAGCACTTCAAGGTCGAATCCCAGCCTGGGTAGCCTCGGCGAAGGTTATCGGTGGCCAAAAGGTAGCCGTTGCAGATCTTGGCATTGTTGATGGTGCTGATGTTTTACGCACTATTGGCGCCGGACTTCGTGCGGAATTAGGCGAAGCGAGCGTTTCGATTGTTTCAGCACTGCTTGCAGACAAGCCAGCCGTTCTAGTTGCCGTTGGTTCGGCGGCAATTGCAAGGGGTGTAAAGGCTGGGGCACTCGTAAAGCTTGCCTCTGCAGTTCTTGGCGGTGGCGGCGGTGGTAAAGATGATATGGCTCAGGGTGGCGGAACCGACTCGTCAAAGCTTTCATTGGCAATTGAAGCCATCGAAAAGGCTCTCGCCTAACATGCGTATGGGTCGCCGAATCGCGATCGATTACGGTGCAGCGCGAATCGGTGTTGCCATGTCTTCGGTAGATGCTTTGATTTCTTCTCCTCTAGCAACCGTGCAGGCAGGGGAGAAAGCTGTTTCCGAAGTCGCAATGTTGATTCAAGAGCAAGACGTCATAGAAGTTTTTGTAGGACTACCTTTGAATTTGCAGGGTGAACACACCAAATCAACTGCCGATGCAATTCAATTTGCCTTTGAACTTCAGTCAATAATTGGATGCGAAATTCGAATGATTGACGAACGTTTGTCCACGAGAGCAGCCCAAGGTCAGATGTTTGCCTCCGGGAAAAACACCAAGAGTTCTCGCAGCCTAATTGACGCCGCTGCTGCTAGCCTGATTTTAGAGGGTGCAATCGCCTTCGAAAAAACAACTGGTAATGCACCAGGTAAATCACTTTCGGAGTTTGATGCGTAAAGGTAAGTTAATCGCCATATTGCTTGGCGCTCTTTTAGTTGTTGGCAGTATTTCAGGCTATGCATTTAGGGGTCAAATTAGGGCAGCCCTTGATTCAATTTCCGGCGCCGACTACCAGGGTTCTGGTTCTGGAAGTGTCACGCTAGTCATTTCAGCTGGTGATACCGGTGAACAGGTTGCGAATAGTCTCGTAAAGCTTGGAATCACCAAAGATTTGAACTTCACATACAAGCGAATTATCTCTAAGAATCCAAACTTCGTTCCGGGTTCATTTCTTCTGCACAAGAAGATGTCGGCAGACTCCGCGTTAGCGCTGATTGTCAATCCAAGTTCCAAAGTGGTGAACCGCGTAACCATCAAGGAAGGTCTTCGAATTGGAGTCGTTTTGGCCCAATTGTCGAAAGCTACGGGAATTCCACTTTCTGATTTTGAATCTTCCGTTTCAGATCCAACAACATTCGGATTGCCAGCAAACCTACCCAACATGGACGGGTATCTATTTCCCGCAACTTACGAACTAGAACCTGGTTCCAAGGCTGTAACAATCATTCAGACCATGGTGGACCGAATGAACGTGGAGTTGAAGAAGTTTGGCGTTTCGGACACCGATCGTCACAAGGTTCTCACCATGGCGTCTGTGATTCAGAAGGAAGCACGCCTAACGCCCGATTTCTACAAAGTATCCCGGGTCTTCTATAACCGCATTGCTCAAGGAATGCACCTGCAATCGGATGCCACAGTGAGTTACGGAAGTGGAGGCAACACGGTAACCACAACCAATGCAGAGCGCGCCGACGGAAATGGTTACAACACTTACGTTCACGCAGGACTTCCGATTGGTCCAATCGGGGCTCCTGGGGCAACCGCGATTGATGCTGCGCTGCACCCAGCGGCTGGTACTTGGCTCTATTTCTGTGCCATAAACCTAAAAACGGGTGAAACCGTTTTTAGTACGACCTACGCTGAACACAGTGTTGCAGTTAAAAAGTGGCAGCAGTGGATGCATGACAATCCGGGTTGGAATGGCTAGTACTCATCTTGCTGTGCTCGGCTCGCCGATCGAACACAGTAAGTCGCCATTGATTCATGCCGCCGCATATGCGGCTTTGGGTCTTGATTGGGACTACGGTCGCTATCGCATTGAATCAGCAGAGCTTAGTGGATTTCTAGCGCTTCGAGATTCAGATTGGCGAGGTTTAAGTCTCACGATGCCGCTAAAAGAAGAGGCCTTCAAGCTTTCTATTCCCTCCTGCCCAGTAGCCGAGGCAACTGGAATTGTTAACACTCTCCTGCACACGGATGAGGGGTGGGAAGGGTACAACACAGACTCCTTTGGAATAACCCAAGCGATTCGGGAGAATGGCAATGGCAACGAAGATCTGATTAACATCCTTGGCTCTGGTGCAACTGCTCGTTCAGCAATTTACGCTGCACGACAATTAAATCCATCGGCGAACATCAGACTCTTTGCAAGAAAAAATGTAGAAATAAATGGGCTAGTTTCCGAACCACTCGAAGACTTTTATTCTGCTGGCAACTTCGGACTCACTATTTCAACGCTTCCCGGAAATGTCGAACACCCAGAACTTCAGGTCTCCGGAGATGCAGTAATTCTTGATGTTGCCTACAGTCCTTGGCCGTCAAAATTGGCATCTTCATGGAATCAAGCCAATCGAATAAGCGGCCTAGAAATGCTACTTTGGCAAGCGCTAGTTCAGGTAAGAATTTTTTATCAGGGTGACGGTTCAATTGAATTGCCGAACGAATCCGAAGTTTTTGAGGCAATGAGGGTCAGCGTCCGAGCCTAAAAACCCCTCGACTGTGCGACAATTGAACGCATGTTACGTTGGCTTACCGCAGGTGAATCTCATGGCCCAGAGCTCATTGCCGTCCTAGAGGGTCTTCCTTCTGGTGTGCCAGTAACCACTTCAGACATTCAAGATGCATTGGCGCGTAGGCGACTGGGATACGGTCGTGGGGCTCGAATGAAGTTCGAAAAAGACGAGGTAACACTTTCTGGTGGTGTTCGTCATGGACTTTCAATGGGTGGACCGGTTGCAATTAGCATCGCCAACACCGAATGGCCAAAGTGGCAAGAAGTTATGTCTGCCGACCCTGTTGATCCTGAAGCGCTTAGTGGCGCGCGCGCTGAGGCACTAACCAGACCGAGACCTGGGCACGCTGATTTCACTGGCATGCAGAAATACGGATTTTTAGACTCGAGACCTATTCTTGAGCGAGCTTCGGCTCGCGAAACGGCTGCCAGAGTCGCAATTGGTGAGGTTGCTGAACGCTTTTTGGATCAACTTGGAATCCACCTTGTCACTCACACAGTGGCTATTGGCTCTGTGTCTGGTGGGCGAGATGTGAAGCGTCCTAGTTTCAATGATTTAGCGGTGCTTGATGCTGATGAAGTTCGTTGTTTCGACAAACGCCTTTCGGATGCGCTTATCGCTGAGATTGAGGCGGCTCACAAAGATGGCGACACTCTAGGCGGCGTAGTTGAAACTTTGGTTTACGGGCTTCCTCCTGGCTTGGGTTCATTCGTGCACTGGGATCGCCGTTTAGATTCTCAAATTGCTGGGGCCGTAATGGGGGTTCAGGCCATTAAGGGGGTTGAAATTGGAGACGGTTTTGACACCGCCCTTCGTCGCGGTTCAGTTGCTCACGACGAACTTGTACGTGATGCGGCAGGTGTCACTCATCGCCTTAGTGATCGTGCCGGTGGTATCGAAGGCGGCATGTCAAACGGTGAAGTCGTTGTTGTGCGGGCGGCCATGAAACCAATCTCTACGATTCCGCGAGCTTTGGCTACCATCGATGTTGCAACCGGTGAGGCAGCCAAGGCGCATCACCAAAGAAGTGATGTTTGTGCTGTACCTGCTGCTGGAGTTGTCACCCAGGCAATGATCGCCCTAGTGATTGCAAATGCTGTGCTTGAAAAGTTTGGTGGCGATTCTGTTGCCGAGACCAAGAGAAATCTCGATTCTTACCTAGCTAATATTCCTGAGGTGCTCACCTCCGAAATCGTTCGAGATGCATAAGACCGGAGCCATTGTTTTGGTTGGTCCGATGGGTGTTGGAAAGACCACTATCGGTAAGAAGTTGGCGAAACGGCTCCAAGTTCCATTCGTTGACACAGACGTTTTGGTCGCAAACCAACATGGCGAAATAACCAAGATCTTTGCCGAAAAGGGAGAGGCAGTTTTTCGAGAATTCGAAGAGGCTTGCGTCTTGAAGGCCATCGGCGAACCATCCGTAGTCGCTACGGGTGGGGGAGCAGTACTCAGTGAACACACTCGAGCTGCACTTGGTGAAACAAAGGTTGTCTACCTGAGTACCGATGGAAAGCATATGGCGTCTCGATTGGGTGGAGGGAATCGTCCACTTTTGAAAAATGGCCTCTCCGACTGGCGTCGCATCTATGAGTCGAGGCGCGAGCTCTACGAGCAAGTAGCCGATATAACCGTTGATACTTCTGGAACGCCACTTAAGGCGTTAGTTGAAGAGATCGCAACCAGATTGGAAGAAATTGTCTGAAATTACCCGCATACCGGTTACCGGAAATGATCCATATGAAGTTCTAGTTGGTCGCGGTCTGCTAGGCGAGATTCGCCCGTTGGTTCCACAGGTGACTCAAAAAGTGCTTCTAATTCATCCACTCGCCTTGCAAACGAGTGCTGATGTATTAGCTGAAGAGCTTAGAGGTGCTGGCCTAGAGGTTTTCCAAGCAGGTGTATCTGACGGCGAGGATGCTAAGCGCGTCGAAGTTGCAGCTTGGTGTTGGGGCATCATGGGCAAGAGTGATTTCACGCGGAGCGACGCCATTATCGGTTTCGGTGGAGGAAGTACTACCGATCTTGCGGGTTTTGTTGCCGCTACCTGGTTGCGTGGCGTTGCCTACATAGCCATACCAACTACTTTGCTCGGAATGGTAGATGCTGCGGTTGGTGGAAAAACTGGAATTAATACCGCTGAAGGTAAAAATCTTGTTGGTGCGTTCTACGCTCCCAAAGCAGTGATTTGCGATTTGGACACTTTGGAAACTCTGCCCCGCATCGAACTAATTTCAGGTTTCGGAGAAGTGGCCAAGTACGGCTTTATCGCTGATGAAAGAATTCTCGAACTTTTAGAGCAGGACCTTGAAACTGCCACCAATGTCAATAGCGATGCTTTCCGTGAAATTGTTGAGCGTTGCATCACCGTTAAGGCACACGTCGTTTCTGCAGACTTTAGGGAAGCCGGAGAGCGTGAAATTCTCAATTATGGCCATACGCTCGGGCATGCCATTGAATTGGCTGAGAAGTTTCAATGGAGGCACGGTGCGGCAATTTCGGTAGGCATGATGTTTGTTGCCCAGTTAGGGCTGTTACTTGGACGCACTCCTGTTGAATTGATTGATCGCCAAGAAAGAATTTTGACCGCACTCGGGCTTCCAACCCAATATCGCGAAGGAAGATTCCAACAACTTCTCGATGCCATGCGTCGCGACAAGAAATCACGAGGTGGTGCTCTACGTTTTGTTGCGTTGGACGGAATTGGAAAGCCACGTATTATCACCGCACCAACAGATGAAGCTCTCGCTAGCGCATACGGTGAAATTACGGTTTCAAACCGATAACCTTAACTTATGAGCAAAGTACTGGTACTGAATGGACCTAACCTAGGGCGACTTGGTTCGCGTGAGCCTGAGATCTACGGATCACTCAACTTTGCAGAATTGATAAGCCAGGTTTTGGAAGTCGCAGAGCAGCTTGGACTGGACGTTGAGGTTCGCCAAAGTGATTCAGAAACCGAACTCATTCACTGGCTACATGAGGCAGTTGATTCCGGTTCTCACGTGGTAATCAACCCTGCTGCATTTACCCATTATTCGTACTCGCTCCGCGATGCCTGTGCATTGGTTACTAAAGCTGGACTAAAGCTAATTGAAGTTCACATCTCCAACCCTCACGCTCGTGAAGAGTTTCGCCATAATTCTGTTATCAGCGCTGTTTCCACTGGAGTTATCGCAGGGTTCGGAATTAAGGGATATCTCTTGGCTCTGGGCGCAATCGTCTAGTCGTTCAGAGTAAACTTAGAATCAACAATCCCACTCAATTAGCGAGGCATTTTCGTGGCAACTTCTAACGACCTTAAGAACGGCATGGTTCTAAACATCGACGGACAACTTTGGACCGTTGTCGAATTCCAGCACGTAAAGCCTGGCAAGGGACCAGCTTTCGTTCGCACCAAGTTGAAGAGCGTAATGTCTGGCAAGGTAGTGGACAAGACTTTCAACGCCGGCACCAAGGTTGAAACAGCAAACGTTGACAAGCGCGACATGGAGTATCTATACAACGACGGCTCCTCGTTTATTTTCATGGATAAAGGCACTTACGAGCAGGTTGAACTTACCCCTGAGGTTGTTGCCGAAGCTGCGGGTTACCTTCTGGAAAACCAGGCTGCCACGGTGGCTCTGCACGAGGGAAACCCAATCTATGTTGAACTTCCATCATCGGTTGTTCTGACTATCACTTACACCGAACCAGGGCTTCAGGGCGATCGTTCCACCGGTGGAACTAAGCCAGCGACTCTTGAGACCGGCCTTGAGATTCAGGTGCCTCTTTTTGTTGAGAACAACACCCGCGTCAAAGTGGACACTCGCACCGGCGATTACCTCGGCCGCGAACGCGACTAAGGTGAGCTCCAGAACAAAGGCTAGGAAACGAGCCGTCGACGCGATATTTGCGGCCGACTTACGGAAGGTGTCTCCAGAGACACTTCTCGAGCAAACTCGAGAGCAGGTTGCTGATCGTCAAAACCAAGAGCCAATCTTCGACTACGCGAAAGAAATTGTTCTTGGTGTAATTTCCAATTACGACGAAATCGACGAACTTCTTGAAACATATTCCGAAGGCTGGACGATTGAACGCATGCCGAACGTTGATCGAGCAATTTTGCGCGTAGCGATTTGGGAAATACTGCACTCTGATGCACCTTCTGGCGTCGTGGTGAACGAGGCTGTTGAACTTGCCAAAGAGTATTCAACAGATGAATCTGGCGGATTCATAAATGGGCTTTTATCGCGGGTTGCTGGCACACGCAAAGCACTTTAGTTACACTTGTACAAACATCCTTTAAAGCCGTCCTGTGAGGCGGAGAAGGAGGTGGGCGTGTCTACACGCACCGTCTTGACTGGCAGCGACATTGATCGCGCTGTCACACGCATTTCTCATGAAATTGTCGAAGCCAATCGTGGCACAGCAAATCTTCTTATCCTTGGGATTCCAACTCGCGGTGTTTGGCTTGCCGAGCGGATAGCCAAATCAATCCAGGCTAGTTACCCAGATTTCGATTCGTCTACTTCCTGCGGGCGACTAGATGTAACACTATTTCGAGATGATCTAGCTTCCAAGCCGGATAAAGAAATCACCCAAACGACTCTTCCGGTGTCTGGAATCGATGGCAAAACAGTTGTTTTAGTTGATGATGTGCTGTTCAGCGGGCGCACAGTGCGAGCCGGTTTAGATGCGCTAAACGAATTCGGTCGTCCAAGTGCTGTTCGTCTTGCCGTATTGATCGATCGAGGGCATCGTGAACTTCCAATTCGAGCTGACTATGTTGGAAAGAATCTTCCAACATCCTTAGACGAGCGTATCCAGGTTCGCCTGGATGAAACCGATACTGAGAATGCGGTGGTGATCGAGGGATGAATCTAAAGCACTTAGTATCAGCGGCCGACTTAAATCGCATGGATGCCATCGAACTTCTAGACACAACTGCCGAAATGGCTGCAGTTAGCGAACGCGACGTAAAGAAACTTCCGACTCTTCGCGGTAAGACTGTTGTTAATTTGTTTTACGAAGACTCAACCCGTACTCGTGTTTCATTTGAGGTTGCAGAAAAGCGACTTTCGGCCGATGTTGTCAATGTCTCGTCAAAGGGTTCTAGCGTCTCAAAAGGCGAGAGCCTAAAAGATACAGTGCAGACTCTGGCAGCTATTTCAGCAGACATTGTGGTTATGCGCCACAGTTCTTCTGGTGCCGCACACACCTTGGCAAACAGTGATTGGTTTGACGGTTCGGTTATCAATGCCGGAGATGGAACGCATGAGCACCCTACTCAAGCACTTTTGGACGCCTACACGTTGCGTTCGAGACTTTTTGGTGCTGCATCAGGCAAGGGCTTGGATGGTGTGAACGTGGCTATCGTTGGAGACATCGCCCACAGCCGTGTTGCACGAAGCAACCTATTTCTTCTTAAAACTCTTGGTGCTCAGGTTCACTTGATTGCACCTCCGACCCTTCTGCCAAAGGCGCTAGGTCAGCAGGCAGCTAGTTCATTCCATAACTTCGACCACGCCATAGACGAACACAATTTTGATGCCGTGATGATGCTTCGCGTGCAGAGTGAGCGAATGAATGCCGCATTTTTCCCAAGCGAAGCCGAATACGCCAAGTTGTGGGGACTAAACCGCGAGCGCTTTGAGCGAATGAATCCGGGAACTCTGGTCATGCACCCAGGTCCGATGAACCGAGGGTTAGAAATCGACAGCTTCTGTGCTGATAGCCCGAACTCTACAGTCTTAGATCAGGTTAAGAACGGGGTTAGCGCCCGCATGGCTGTCTTGTATCACCTAGTTGGCAATGAGAGGAACGCGTAAATGAGCGTCACACTAAAGAACGTAACTCTTCCTAACGGTAACACTTCAAATGTTTCCATCGACGGAGAGTACATTACTTCAGTCGGGCATGACGAGCACTGTGAAATTCTTGATTGCACTGGCTTGGTTTTACTACCAGGTTTCGTGGATCTTCACACTCATCTGCGCCAGCCGGGTTTTGAACAAAGTGAGACAGTTCTTACTGGTTCTCAGGCGGCCGCCAAGGGCGGCTACACTGCCGTTCACCCGATGGCCAACACCATGCCGGTTGCCGATAACGCAGGTGTTGTTGAGCAGGTGCAGCGTCTTGGTGAAGAGGCAGGTTTGGTTGAAGTTCAGCCAATTGGGGCTGTAACCGTCGGTCTTGAAGGTGAGAAGCTTTCTGAAATGGGTAGTATGCACGACTCCAAAGCGCGGGTCACCATTTTCAGTGACGACGGAAAGTGCGTCAGTGATGCTCTTGTGATGCGCCGAGCTCTGGCCTACGTAAAAACTTTCGACGGTGTAATTGCCCAGCACGCTCAGGAGCCTCGACTAACCCAGAACGCGCAGATGAACGATGGTGCGGTATCCGCAGAGCTAGGGCTAGCTGGTTGGCCTGGAGTAGCAGAAGAATCGATCATCGCTCGCGACATCATGCTTGCTGAACTTACTGGCTCCCGTCTTCACGTTTGCCACGTTTCGACCAAGGGGTCAATCGAACAAATCCGTCTTGGTAAGGCTAGGGGAGTGCAGGTTACTGCCGAAGTGACTCCACACCACCTGTTGCTTACCGACGAGCTAGCTCGCACTTATGACCCGGTTTACAAGGTGAACCCTCCACTTCGCACCCAAGCAGATGTCGAGGCACTTCGCGAAGCGCTGATCGATGGAACGATTGACGTAATCGGTACCGATCACGCACCACACCCAGACGAAGCTAAACAGTGCGAATGGAGCAATGCGGCATTTGGCATGCTCGGGCTAGAAACCGCTGCTTCAATTGCGCAGTTGGTGCTGATCGACAGCGGCAAGTCTTCTTGGGAGCGGCTGGCTCAGGTACTGTCTATCGTTCCGGCGCAAATCAGCGGTTTGGCTACGCAAGGCCAAGAAATTGCAGCTGGTTCGCTTGCGAACTTAACTTTGATTGACCCGAATGCCCGCACCACAGTCGTTGATGGTGGAGCCAGCAAAAGCAACAACCAACCGTTCCGCGGAATGGAACTCCCTGGGCGCGTTACCCACACGATTTTCAAAGGCAAATTTACAGTTCGCGATGGCGTTCTGACAGGAAAGGCATAAACATGAGTAAAGCGCTTTTGGTGCTGGAGGATGGCAAAGTCTTCACAGGCTACAGCTATGGAACCGAAGGGCAGACCCTTGGTGAGGTGGTCTTCTGCACCGGAATGACCGGATATCAAGAAACATTGACTGACCCAAGCTATGCCGGTCAGATCGTGGTTCAGACCGCACCGCACATTGGCAACACCGGAGTTAATTCCCGCGACGAGGAATCGTCAAAGGTTTGGGTTTCAGGGTATGTGGTTCGCGATGCATCGCGCATGGTATCTAACTTCCGCAGCGAAGACTCACTAGATAATGAGCTTGTGAAGTATGGCGTCGTCGGCATTCGCGGTATAGACACCCGTGCACTCACGCGACACCTTCGAGACCGCGGAGTGATGCGCGGTGGTGTGTTCTCCGGCGAAAAGGCTAAACAAAATATTGAGGACTTGGTCGCTGAAGTTCAGTCTGCTAAGAAGATGCAGGGGCTTTCGCTGAGCGATGTCGTTTCCACCACGTCAAAGTATGTTGTTCCTGCCGAGGGCGCTGAGTTCGGCAAGGTTGCCATCTTGGATCTAGGAATTAAGGCTTCGACCATCGAAAACATGACCGCACGTGGTCTCGAAGTTCATGTGTATCCAGCTACCTCAAATGCTGCAACCCTGCTTGAGACCAAGCCAGATGCTGTTTTCTACTCAAATGGTCCGGGTGACCCGGAAACTGCTGCCACGCAAGTCGAAACTCTTCAAGAAATCCTTAGGACTAAGACACCATTCTTTGGAATCTGTTTTGGCAACCAGCTGCTAGGTCGAGCCCTTGGCTTTGAAACCTACAAGCTAGCCTTCGGCCACCGCGGTATCAACCAGCCAGTTCTAGATCGTCGCACCGGCAAGGTTGAGGTCACCGCACACAACCACGGCTTTGCGGTGAAGGTTGATGGTGGTCCTGAAGTCGACTCTCCAGCAGGCTTCGGTCGCGTGAAGGTGAGCCACGTTTCGCTCAACGACGACGTCGTTGAAGGTCTTGAATGTATAGACATTCCTGCCTACTCGGTTCAGTACCACCCAGAAGCCGCCGCCGGTCCACACGATTCAAACTATCTGTTTGATCGTCTAATTGAACTCATCAGCAACAACCGAAAGGCCGCTAATGCCTAAGCGCTCCGACATTAAATCAGTCCTAGTAATCGGTTCTGGCCCGATCGTTATCGGTCAGGCTTGTGAGTTTGACTACTCGGGAACCCAAGCCTGCCGCGTTCTTCGCGAAGAGGGCATTCGAGTGATCCTGGTGAACTCAAACCCTGCGACCATCATGACCGACCCTGATTTTGCTGACGCCACATACATTGAACCAATTACTCCAGAGATTATTGAAAGCATCATCATCAAGGAAAAGCCGGATGCTATTTTGCCAACACTAGGAGGCCAGACCGCACTTAACGCTGCAATGTCTCTTCACGAACTTGGGATTTTAGACAAGTACAACGTTGAGCTTATTGGCGCCAAGGTTGACGCAATCAAGAAGGGTGAGGATCGTCAGATCTTCAAGCAGCTTGTACTAGATGCCGGTGCCGATGTGGCTCGTTCGGTAATTGCTCACAACATGGATGAAGTAATCGCCGCTGTTGATGTTCTCGGCTATCCAATGGTGGTTCGACCATCGTTCACCATGGGTGGTCTAGGTTCTGGTTTCGCCTATAACGAAGAAGACCTCCGACGCATTGCTGGAGCTGGTCTTCAGGCTAGTCCTACTACTGAGGTGCTTCTCGAAGAGTCGATCCTGGGTTGGAAAGAGTATGAACTTGAGCTAATGCGCGACACCGCTGACAACACGGTCGTGGTTTGTTCAATTGAAAACGTCGACCCGGTTGGTGTCCATACAGGTGACTCAATTACCGTGGCACCAGCGCTAACTCTTACCGATCGCGAGTTCCAGAACCTTCGCGACATCGGTATCCGCATCATCCGCGACGTCGGTGTTGACACCGGTGGTTGCAACATTCAGTTCGCTGTTGACCCGAGCAATGGTCGAGTTATCGTGATCGAAATGAATCCTCGCGTTAGCCGTTCTTCGGCTTTGGCATCGAAGGCTACTGGATTCCCGATTGCCAAAATTGCCGCGAAGTTGGCAGTTGGCTACACATTGGATGAAATTCCAAACGACATTACTCGCGTGACCCCAGCCAGCTTCGAGCCAACCCTTGACTACATCGTGGTCAAGGTTCCTCGCTTTGCGTTCGAGAAGTTCCCAGCCGCTGATGCCACCCTGACCACCACCATGAAGTCGGTTGGTGAGGCTATGGCAATCGGTCGTAATTACAGCCAGGCGCTGCAGAAGGCACTCCGTTCGCTTGAGAAGAAGGGTTCATCGTTCCATTGGGGCGAGCAGGGCAAGTCGGCTGCCGAACTTTTGGAAATCTCAAAGGTTCCTACTGATGGGCGCATCGTCACGGTTCAGCAGGCGTTGCGCTTAGGTGCAACTCCGGAGCAGGTATTTGACGCAACCAAGATTGATCCTTGGTTCATAGATCAGATTGTTCTCATTAATGAAGTTGCAGAGACTATCAAGGCGGCCCCAGAACTGACTAACGAAGTTATCAAACTGGGTAAAGAACACGGCTTCAGCGATGTTCAGTTGGCTTCGCTTCGTAATCTAAGCGAGTCAGATGTTCGAGCAATTCGTCATTCGCTAGGGTTGCGTCCGGTGTTCAAAACAGTTGATACCTGTGCCGGCGAGTTCCCAGCGCTAACCCCCTACCACTACTCAACTTATGAGCAGGAAACCGAAGTTATTCCTTCGGACCGTCGCAAGGTAGTTATTTTGGGTTCTGGACCAAACCGTATCGGTCAGGGTGTCGAGTTCGATTACTCATGTGTTCACGCCTCATTTGCACTGTCTGACGCCGGTTATGAAACCATCATGATCAACTGCAACCCTGAGACCGTTTCAACCGATTACGACACCTCAGACCGCCTCTACTTCGAGCCGCTAACGCTTGAAGACGTGCTGGAAGTTATCCACGCTGAGAGCCAGAGCGGCGAACTAGTTGGTGTGGTTGTGCAGCTCGGTGGCCAGACTGCACTTGGGCTGGCAAAGGGCCTAAAAGAAGCAGGCATCCCAATTCTTGGGACGACTCCGGAAGCAATTGACCTCGCTGAAGAGCGTGGTTTGTTCAGTGAGATTCTAGACAATGCTGGGCTTCTCGCACCCGCTAACGGCATTGCCATAAACCTTGCTGAAGCAACCGAAATAGCTGGCCGCATTGGTTATCCGGTTCTCGTTCGTCCATCATTCGTCCTCGGTGGGCGAGGTATGGAAATTGTCTACGACCAGCATTCATTGGTTGACTATTTCGATCGAATTGCCGAGTACGGCCTAATTGGGCCAGGGTACCCGTTGCTCGTTGACCGATTCTTGGATGATGCAATCGAAATCGACATCGATGCGCTCTACGACGGTCACGAACTTTATGTCGGTGGTGTCATGGAGCACATTGAAGAAGCTGGCATTCACTCTGGTGACTCGTCATGTACTTTGCCCCCAATAACTCTTTCTGCTGGCCAGATTGAGCGAGTTCGTAAAGCCACCGAAGAGATCGCTAGGGGAGTTGGAGTTCGCGGGCTAATCAATGTTCAGTTCGCCATCGCCAATGACGTTCTTTATGTTCTCGAAGCCAACCCACGTGCATCACGCACCGTTCCATTCGTCTCCAAGGCGCTAGGCATCACTTTGGCCAAGGCTGCTTCGCTTGTCATGGTTGGACGCACGATTCGTGAACTCGTATCAGGTGGACATCTTCCTCCTGCCGACGGCACATACATTCCAGCTGGCTCAGCAATTGCGGTTAAGGAGGCCGTACTTCCGTTTAAGCGTTTTGCCACCAAGGATGGCCGCTTTGTTGACTCACTTTTGGGTCCAGAAATGCGCTCCACCGGTGAGGTTATGGGAATTGATGTTGACTTCCCAACCGCATTTGCGAAGAGCCAGGCAGCTGCCGGAAGTGCTCTTCCAGTAAGTGGAACCATCTTCGTTTCGGTTGCTGACCGTGACAAGCCGCAGGTCATTCTGCCGGTTCGTCGTTTGCAGCAATTGGGTTACCGCATTCTGGCCACTGAAGGTACCGCGTCCATTTTGGAGCGTCACGGTATTGAAGTTGAGAGTGTTCGCAAACACTCGAGCGCTGGTTCTGAGCCTTCCATCGTTGACCTAATCAACGATGGAAAGGTCGACGTTATCGTGAATACACCTTCTGGTTCGTCTGCTCGAAAGGATGGCTATGAAATTCGTGCTGCTACAACCGCAGCCGATAAGGCTATTTTCACCACCATTGCTCAGTTGAGCGCCGCGATTGGCTCATTTGAAAAGGTTATTGACGGTCCTTTTGAAGTTCGTTCGCTGCAGCAGCACGCAGCAGATCGTGCGGCGAAACTTGCCTAAGTTATTCGGTGCAAAGTTGATTGATGCACAGGATGCATTCGGTCAACTTTGCGTTGGAATTGACCCGCATTCGGTGCTACTTCAGAGTTGGGGTTTGACTGACAGCGTAACTGGCTTGCGTGAATTTTCATTGAGGGTCGTTGAGGCAAGTGCCGGTCTTGTCTCGGTGATTAAGCCTCAGGTTTCTTTCTTCGAGCGCTTTGGAGCAAAGGGTTATGAAGTTCTTGCAGAAGCTACTCAGCTTGCCCACAGCAAAGGCTTGGTTGTAATCGCCGATGCTAAACGTGGTGACATTGGAACCACCATGGACGCTTACCTCGATGCCTGGTTTGGGGAGGAGTCGGGTCTTTTTGCCGACGCAATTACAGTTTCCCCGTACCTTGGTCTTGGTGCCACCTCGGAAGTCTTCGAGAGGTGGATTGCCATGGGTAAAGGTATTTATTCGCTTGTTGCTACTTCGAATCCGCAAGGGGAAAGCGTTCAAAGGGCGACTATTCATGGACACTCGCTTGCGGCAGACCAATGGGCGCAACTTTCAACGCTGAACGGCACTAAGTTCGGGCCCTATGGTGCTGTGCTTGGTGCAACTCTTGACCTGGCTTCCTTTGAGATTGACCAATCGATTCTCAATGTTCCTATTTTGGCTCCTGGTTTTGGCGCCCAGGGTGCATTGCTGGGTGATGCATCCAAGATTTACGGCGACATGTCTAACAATGTGGCTTATTCGGTTTCGCGATCTGTTCTACAAGCCGGCCCGAATGGCATAGTGGACGCAATCGAAATCGCTAATCGAGAACTTGCTGTCGGTCTAAATAAGTAGGCTGTAGAAATGACCTCGAGACTCGCTGTAATCGCTGGGCCAACTGCTGTAGGTAAGGGCACAGTCGTTCGTCACCTTTTGGCAGAGCACCCAGAGTTCAAATTGTCGGTCTCTGCGACAACCAGAACCCCAAGACCAGGTGAAGTCGATGGAGTTGACTACTTTTTTTGGACTCAGGCGCGATTCGATGAAGCCATTCGGAATAACGAGTTGCTCGAGTACGCGACCGTTCACGGGCTTAATCGCTATGGCACTCCGCGTAAGCCGGTCGAAGATGCGCTGGCTCGAGGCGAGAACATCGTCCTAGAGATAGACATTCAAGGTGCGAAACTGGTCAAAGCAGCTATGCCGGAAGCTTTAACAATATTTATTCAGCCACCAAGTTGGGATGAACTAGTTCGAAGGCTCAGCACCCGCGGAACGGAAGACGCCTCTGAACAAGAAAAACGGTTGGCCACAGCAAGGGTTGAACTAGCTTCCGCCGACGACTTCGACTATCAAGTCATCAACGATGAGGTCGCCAAATGTGCGCAGGAAGTCGTAGAATTGTTGTCATGACTACCGAACCGCTATACGGCATTGTTTCACCATCTATCGACAATCTTCTTACCAAGGTTAATTCCAAGTACGAACTTGTAATGTTTGCTGCAACGCGCGCTCGTCAGATCAAGCAGTACACCGCTGAGCTTCAGTCTGGTAGCTTGTTCAACAACGTTGGTCCTCTAGTGTCTGCAACCGTAGATGAAAAAGAGTTGACCATTGCCCTTCGTGAAATCGACCAGGACAAACTGGTCAAGACCGCAACCGCTCAGTAAATAAATTGCGCGTACTGGTTGGTGTAACCGGTGGAGTGGCCGCATATAAAGCAGCCGAGATAATTCGTATTCTGGTTGAATCTGGTCACGAAGTAAGAGCGGTACCGACTGCAAATGCCCTTCGATTTATCGGTGTAGCAACTCTCGAATCCCTAACTCACAATTCGGTTCATTCGGAACTCTATTCTGATGTCGAGGACGTTAGGCACGTCGAGATGGCGAAATGGGCGGATTTGATTCTAGTTGCGCCAGCTACTGCGAGTTTTCTAGCAAGAACCGTTAGCGGTTTAGCCGACGACCTACTTGGGAACGTCGTCCTGGCTACAAAGGCTCCACTTGTTTTAGCACCAGCGATGCACACTGAGATGTGGCAAAACAAGGCCACGGTTTCGAATGTAGCTAAACTTCGCGAACGCGGCATCAGGGTAATTGAACCAGCAGTTGGCCGCCTGACCGGAAGTGATTCTGGAATCGGTCGTCTTCCGGACCCCAGTTACATTGTTCAAAGCGCTCTTTCGAATTTGGTTCCAAAAGACTTGGCCGGCAAAAACGTACTCATTATCGCTGGCGGTACTCGCGAGAACATCGATCCAGTTCGTTTTATTGGAAATCGCTCGTCTGGAAAGCAGGGAATTGCCCTGGCGGAAGAAGCCGTTGCGCGTGGAGCAATGGTTGAACTCGTGGCAGCCAATTTTTCGTATTACTCCCCAGAGATTGAAACCACTGAGGTGGTGAGCACTTCCGAACTAATTTCTACGCTCGAGCACCGTGAATCGAATTTCGATTTCGTGATCATGCCGGCGGCTGTGGCCGACTACCGTGTGGAACATCCGAGTGAGAACAAGATAAAAAAGGGTGCGGCCGGTGAAGAACTCGTTCTTACTTTGGTTGAAAATCCAGACGTTATTTCATTACTGAGTAAAAGACTTCGTATCGCCAATCCAAAAGTGGTGATTGTAGGCTTCGCTGCTGAGACAGCTAGTGAGACTGCACTGATAGACCTGGCCAAAGGGAAACTCATTCGTAAAGAACTTGACATGGTTGTTGCTAATGAAGTTTCGGCGACTCTTGGATTTGATCGAGACTCGAACGAGGTCGTCCTGGTCGGCCCTGATTTCGAACACACCGTGTCAGGAACCAAGCGCGCAATCGCAAAGGCGATCTTTGACACTATCAACCGATAGATGTCGGCCGGTCGAATATACTTAGACCAATGTCCGAATTACGTTATTTCACTTCCGAATCTGTTACAGAAGGTCACCCTGACAAGGTCTGTGACCAAATTAGTGACACCATTCTTGATGCCATTTTGGCGTCCGATAAAGCGGCCCGCGTAGCCGTGGAAACAATGGTTACCACTGGTCTGGTTCATGTAGCCGGTGAAATCACTACCGATACCTATGTTGAAATCCCTAGGTTGGTACGTGACCGAGTAAATGCAATCGGGTACACCAGTTCTGACATTGGATTCGACGGCAACAGCTGCGGGATCAGCATTTCAATTGGAGAGCAAAGTCCCGACATTGCGCAGGGTGTAGACAGCGGTTTTGAAGTTAGAGAAGGAAACTCAAGCGAAGACCTCGACGCACAGGGTGCAGGCGATCAGGGCATCATGTTCGGATACGCGAGTAACGAGACTCCAACTCTTATGCCTGCAGCAATTTGGCTTGCTCATCAACTGAGCTCCAAATTAGCCGAAGTTCGTAAGGAAGGCGTATTCGAGTATCTCCGTCCCGATGGCAAAACCCAGGTCACTATGGGATTTGAAGGTTCGGTTCCAAAGACCATCGAAACCGTTGTTCTTTCAACCCAACACAATCCATCGGTTTCAACTGAGCAATTGCGGTCTGACATGGAAAACTTCGTTATTGAACCCATTCTGACTGCTAGCGGTTTTGATTTTGAAGGATATTCGGCTCTTATCAACCCAACTGGTCGTTTTGAGATTGGCGGCCCAATGGGAGATGCCGGCCTCACTGGTCGAAAGATTATTGTTGACACCTATGGGGGAGCAGCTCGTCACGGCGGAGGAGCTTTTTCAGGTAAAGACCCCTCAAAGGTTGATCGTTCAGCGGCTTATGCCATGCGCTGGGTCGCAAAGAACATAGTCGCCGCAGGTTTTGCTGATCGAGCCGAAGTGCAGGTTGCCTATGCAATTGGAAAAGCTAACCCGGTTGGTCTTTATGTGGAGACTTTCGGCACCGAGAAATACCCTATTTCGTCAATTACCAAGGCAGTCCAAACCGTGTTCGATCTTCGACCTAAGGCAATCATTAGCGAGCTAGATTTACTTCGCCCAATTTATGCGCAAACCGCAGCATATGGCCACTTCGGTCGTGAATTGCCAGACTTTACTTGGGAGCGCACCGACCGCGTGAGCGAGTTGCAAAAAGCTCTTAGGGCCTAATTGTGACTTCCGAGACTTATGCTCGGGTTGTCTTTCAATCCCCATTACCTGCACTCGATCGCGAATTTGAGTATGTGGTACCAGAGGAACTTGTAACTTCTCTCGCTGTTGGTTGTCGTGTGAAGGCTCCCTTTGCTGGGCAGACAAAAGTAGGCTTCGTTGTCGCTTTGGAGTCGGAGCGCGAATTTGTTGGAAAGCTAAGTTCAATAAGTTCGCTGGTATCTTCGCTTCCAGTTCTCAAACCACATGTTTATCAGTTATTGAAAACAATCGCACATAGACAGTGCTGCTCTGTTGGGGAGCTTCTTGACTCAGCAGTTCCCAAGCGTTCTGTGCGCGTAGAGAAGTCCTTTCAATTCTTAGATTTCGAAGAGGCTGTTCTAACGCCAGGTCGGAGGTTCGCGGAATTAGTTAGGCCGATTTTCGATTCACGGAGTCAAACTCCAGGATTTCTTACTCGCATAACCAAATTGGCGGGGAACTATTTTCAAGCCGGTCGGTCGGTAATCATTTGCGTTCCTGATTTTAGAGATGTCGCCGCCCTTAGTAAATTGCTAGCCGAGGTTTTGCCAATTGGAGCACTCGTGGTAAACGATTCCAATGTTTTGGGGTCTAAGCGCTATGTGGCTTTTATGGCCCAATTGAATTCAAAACCAACTGTCGTCCTAGGTACGCGCTCCGCAATCTATTCGCCTGTGAGTGCAAATTCGGCAATGATTATTTGGGACGACGGCGATCAGAGCCATCAAGACCAGCAATCACCCTATTTGACAACTCGTGAAGTCGCTCTTATCCGTGGAGCGCAGTTCAATGCACCGTTGCACTTCCTGTCGCATGCAAGAAGCGTAGAGGTACAGCGGTTGGTTGAAATTGGATATCTCGAGGAGTCGCCGGTTAGCGCATGGCGTCCTAGGGTTGCGATGTCTGAAGGTCGCGGGCTAGATGCCACGTCATTCAAAGCAATCAAACAGGGATTGGAGACCGGTCCAGTTCTATTTCAGGTAGCTGCTCCTGGATCTGCCAGATCGCTTTACTGCAACGCTTGTAATGCAAGATCACAATGCAAGACCTGTAATGGGCCTCTTTGGATGAACGCATCCCATCAAATCGTTTGTCGTTGGTGTGGCAAGTTCAACATAGATTTCAAATGCAAAACATGCGGAAATGAAAAACTTTCGCAAGGAGCAGCTGGGGCAACAAGGTGGGCAACTCAGCTTGGCAAATCTTTTCCGGGGATCCCCATCAAGGAAGTAACTGCTGAAAATGGGCCTGTTGAAGTTTCTTCAAAGCCACAAATCGTGGTCTCAACGCCAGGTATAGAACCCGTTGCTATCGACGGCTATTCAGCTGTTGTTTTTATAGATTGCCAGGCTCAACTTGGACGAGATTCACTCAAGGCGCCTGAGGATGCTCTAAGGGGCTGGCTTAATGCTTTAGGTTTCATGCGCGAATCAGGATTAGCAGTGGCCGTAGGAGCAACGCAGGAAGTGTCTAAGGCGCTTTCGCTCGGCGAGGTAATCGAAACTGCATCACAGATGCTTGCCGAGCGGGAAGAACTAGGCTTTCCACCGGCAAGGCGGATTGTTAGCGCCACAGGTTCTCGCGAATTGGTTTCAAAGTTAGGTGAAAAACTCGCTCAGTTACCTGGAGTTTCAGTTCTTGGCATTGCTTCAGCTCAGAGTAATTCAATTGATGCTGATTTCCGACTGCTCGCAACTTTCACATATGCAAGCGGAAACCAGGTGGCTTCTAGCGCTAAAGAGTTCCTGCTTAGTTTGAGTTCTAAGTCTGTTCGAACCAGCGCGAAAAGTGGTCGGGCTATGAGACCAATCACAATCAAGTTCGACGACCCTCGGGTACTTTAGGCTGGACGAGTGTCTATTCTCTTCGCGGGGACTCCGCAAAACGCAGCAGAAACTCTTCGTGAGTTGCTGCTTGCCGGCACTCCAATTTCTCTTGTTTTGACTAGGCCGGATGCACCGATTGGACGCAAGGCGATTATTACTCCTTCACCGGTCGCTAAAGTCGCTGAAGAGTTTGGCATTTTCACCATCAAATCCAACAAAGTCGGTGAAGCTGAAATTGCCAGTTTTGCGACTTTCGGCATCGATTTTGCTATCGTAGTCGCTCTAGGTGTGATGCTAAATCCTCACGCTTTAGAGGCCTTGCCTCAAGGTTGGTTCAATTTGCACTACAGTTTGCTGCCTCGCTGGCGAGGAGCTGCACCAGTTCAACATGCCCTTATCGCCGGAGAAATTGAAACTGGCGTTACGATTTTCAAGATCGATTCGGGACTGGATACTGGAGCAATCGTCAAATCAGTGCCAACTGCCATATCACCTGATGAAAATTCAGCCGAGTTGCTACAGAGGCTCACAAATATTGGCGTGACACTTTTGCTGGAGGTTATACCGATGATTGCATCCGGCCTTATTGACTTGAAACCTCAGACGAATGTTGGTCTCACAGTTGCCCCAAAACTTTTCAAATCGGACGGCAAACTGCAGTTGTTCCAGGATGCGCGCGTTCTTGCCAATCAAATTCGCGGTGTCACTCCAGAGCCAGGAGCTTGGATCCCTTTCCGAGACGAAGTGTTGAAAGTACTTATTGCTCGCGCAGTCAGCAAAGAATCAGAGGTTGGCAAACTCGTCACCGAGAACGGAAATGTATATGTCGGTTGCGGCATTGGGTCGTTGCACCTAATAGAAGTTCAGCCAGCAGGCAAGAGGCGTATGTTAGGCGCAGACTGGTTCCGAGGCCTAAATGGTCATGATTTCAAGTTAGGCGAAAATGACCAACTCTAGAGAAGTTGCATATGATGCGCTTCTATCTGTCGAACGACAAGATGCATATTTGAATCTGGTCCTTCCTAAAGCGTTAGCAAAAGCTCGATTGTCCAATGTGGATGCAGCCTTCGCAACGGAGCTTTCATACGGGACATCGCGCTGGCAGGGGCTTTACGACTGGATTATTGAAGAAGCTACCGGCCGCGAGGTTGCCAACATTGACCCAGACGCACTAATCGTCATTCGACTCGGTGCCCATCAACTTATTGAACTGAACACGCCAGCGCATGCCGCCATTTTTGAGATGGTTGCTCTGGCCAAAAAGCGACTAAAAGCATCGGTAATTGGATTTATCAATGCGGCGCTACGCCGAGTTTCCGAACGTTCGCGTAAAGAGTGGATCGAACGTTTACACAGTTCGGGCCTGACTAGTGAAGCAATTATGAGCATAGAGTTTTCGCATCCGTTGTGGGTCACACGCGCGCTAAAGCTTGCATTGCAATCTGAAGGCTCTTCGGATGAGTTAGTAGCCGCTTTGCTTTCAGATAATGAAGCCCCGAAGGTAAACCTTGTTGCACTCCCAGGTAAAGCTATAGCGTTTGAGTCAACTCTTATTAAGGAAGGTGTGTCTCCACTCGGATACATTCTCAATTACGGAGATCCAAGCAAATTGCATGGAGTTGCAACTGGAGCTATGCGCGTTCAGGATCAGGGTTCTCAATTAGCTGCATTGGCTTTGGCTCAAGTTTCTTCCCACAAGCCAGAGTCTCAGTGGTTAGACCTTTGCGCCGGACCAGGCGGCAAGGCTGTTCTGCTAGCGGCTCTTGCCAAGCAGGAGCACGCTAGTTTAACAACCAACGAGGTTTCGGAGCATCGAGCAACTTTGGTCGCCACGGCTCTTCGTCACAGTGGCTTCGAAGCGAAACAAATGCAACTCGATGGCAGACATCTTCCAGAGTCGCAGAAGTACGACCGCATTTTGCTGGATGCACCTTGTACTGGATTAGGAGCGCTTCGCAGGAGACCAGAATCGCGTTGGCGTAAGAATGCCGAGGACTTGAAGGATCTTTCGATTCTGCAGCGGGAACTGATTTCTTCTGCATGGAAAGCACTTGCTCCAGGAGGAGTTCTTGGATATGTCACCTGCTCACCACACCCAACCGAGACAACGGGGCAAATCGAATGGTTACTTCGAAGTTTCTCGGATTCAGAACTACTTGATGCAACCAAGGAATTAATGAACATTAATCCTCTGCTCAATTTGAAACCTGAACGCAAGACAGTTCAGTTATGGCCACATCGCAATGACACCGATGCTATGTTCATTGCCCTGGTGCAAAAACGAAAGTAGTTTTAGATCATGACGGCGCACATTCATCCAAGTATTCTGTCTGCTGATTTTGCTAATTTTCAGTCGGAATTTGAATCCATTTCATCTGCGGATGCAATTCACGTCGATGTAATGGATGGGCATTTTGTTCCAAATTTAACTTTTGGTCTGCCCGTGGTGAAACGACTTGTTGAGATCTCGAAATTACCGATAGACGTGCACCTGATGATTGAAAACGTTGATGACTTGGCGGTCAGTTAT
This sequence comes from Microbacteriaceae bacterium, assembly GCA_947447395.1. Taxonomy (GTDB): domain Bacteria; phylum Actinomycetota; class Actinomycetes; order Actinomycetales; family Microbacteriaceae; genus Rhodoluna. The sequence continues at coordinate 37,683 of CANFJH010000003.1, forward strand.
GCCGAGACTGGTGCAAGCAGTATCACTTTTCATCAAGAGGCATCGAAGGCACCTATCGAACTTGCACGCAAAATAAAGGCCGCTGGTTCGAAAGCGGCAATTGCACTAAAACCAGGCACATCGCTTGATTTTGCATTAGATAACCTAAGCGAATTCGACATGTTATTGATAATGACTGTTGAACCCGGTTTCGGCGGACAACCGTTTATGCCTGAGATGATGTCGAAGGTTGAACGAGCACGCTCCGAAATTCAGAGACTTGGACTCGATATTCGTATTCAGGTAGACGGTGGAATTGACGAGAAATCCATTTCGGTTTCGGCCTCTGCAGGTGCCGATACGTTTGTCGCTGGTAGCTCGATTTTCTCCAAGTCTGACCGAAATGAACAAATTGTTTTATTGCGTGAAATTGCAAACCGATTCTCTAGTAACTAAAGGTTTTGATTCTTAGGTTAACCTTGAGAGTATGACCACCTTTTCCGAACTATTCAGTGAACTGCAACTCAAGGCAATAGAGCGCCCTGCGGACTCACATACGGTGAAGTGGTTGGACGCAGGTGTCCACACCATCGGTAAGAAAATTGTTGAGGAAGCCGCCGAAGTTTGGATGGCCGCTGAACATGAATCGAACGAACGCACTGCTGAGGAAATCAGTCAGTTGCTCTACCACGTCCAAGTTCTCATGATTTCCAAGGGCATCAGCCTGAGTGAAGTCGAAAATAAGCTCTAGAGGTTCAAATGTTAAGAGTTGCGATCCCAAATAAGGGGATTTTGTCTGAAACCGCAATTACGATGTTGCGCGAAGCAGGGTACGCCACCAGGCGCGACCCAAAGGAACTTCACGTCATCGACAGTGCGAACAATATCGAATTTTTTTACCTTCGCCCGCGCGACATTGCCACGTATGTTGGTTCAGGTTCGCTAGATGTTGGTCTCACCGGCCTTGACCTTTTGCTTGATTCCAGGTCCCCAGCTGAATCCGTGGAAGATCTTCGTTTTGGCGAGTCTACATTCCGGTTTGCTGGGCCAGTTGGCGCCTTCAAGGAATTGAAAGAACTAGAAGGTAAGCGTGTTGCCACGGCGTACGTACAACTAGTCGAGGACTACCTGGCCAAAGCGGGTATTTCCGTTGAATTGGTGAAACTGGATGGCGCCGTTGAGACAGCAGTTCGACTCGGGGTGGCTGACGCTGTGGCGGATGTGGTTTCAACTGGGAATACCCTGCGTCAAGCAGGGCTTGAGATCTTTGGCCCAGTACTTTTGAATTCAACCGCACACCTAATTAGTGCACCTGGTCAAGCTCATGAAGCGGCCAGCCTGCTGAGAAGGCTCAGAGGCGTAGTTGTTGCGCGAGAATACGTAATTTTCGATTATGACTGCCCAGCGGAATTAGTTGATCGTGCATCAGAGATCACCCCAGGAATTGAATCGCCAACCGTTTCTCCGCTTCGAGATGAAGATTGGGTTGCCGTTCGTGCGCTCGTAAAGTCTTCAGAAACCAATAGCACTATGGACGCGCTTTACGAACTTGGTGCCCGCGCCATTCTAGTTAGTGCCATTCACGCTGCCAGAATCTAATGTCTCTCACTATTCGAGTTATCCCTTGTCTAGATGTCGCCGAAGGGCGAGTCGTTAAAGGTGTGAATTTCGAGAATCTTAGAGACGCAGGTGACCCAATTGAATTGGCGAATTACTATTACGAATCCGGCGCCGACGAGCTCACGTTCTTGGACGTGAAAGCCACGGTGGATAATCGATCGACCATGTTTGATCTTGTTTCCAAAACGGCAGAACAAATATTCATTCCACTAACCGTAGGAGGTGGAGTGAGAACTGTGCAAGACGTTAGCAACTTGTTGGCTGCTGGCGCGGACAAGGTGAGTGTGTCTTCAGCAGCTATTTCGAAGCCTGAACTTTTGTCTGAGATCGCCGACCGGTTTGGGAATCAGATTTTAGTGCTTTCACTTGACTTGAAGTTGCGTGCAAATTCGACAGATGAGTGGGTGGTTACCACTCATGGTGGCAGAGAAACAACTGACATCGATGCGCTCTCTTGGGTAAAGAAATGTGAGGAATTGGGTGTTGGCGAGTTGTTAGTAAACAGTATCGATACCGATGGAACTCGCTCTGGATTCGATTTGAACCTAATCTCTGCAATTCGTGAGGCTACCAGGTTGCCACTAATTGCATCTGGGGGAGCAGGATCGGCTCTCGATTTTCCGCCAGCTGCCAAGGCCGGAGCCGATGCTGTTCTAGCGGCTTCAATTTTCCATAACCGCACGGTTAGCATTGCAGAAGCAAAGCGAGAATTGGTGAAAGGTGGGTTTTCCGTTCGATGACAACATTCCAACTTCAGAACTTGACCTTTGATTCCAAGGGTTTGATTCCAGCAATCATCCAGAACGCTGAAACGGGTCGGGTCATCATGTTCGCTTGGATGAATGAAGAGTCTCTGCGACTGTCCCAGAAAACTGGCGAAACGGTTTTCTACTCCAGAAGCCGAAATGAGCTTTGGCACAAAGGTGCCACTAGCGGCAATGTTCAACAAATCGTTTCCATTGAAGTTGACTGCGACTCGGACGCACTTCTAATTCAGGTAAAACCAAGCGGTCCGGCGTGCCACACCGGTTTGGAATCATGCTTTGATTCTGGATCAATTGGAGTACCAGAATGACTGTGAGAAATAGCACATTGGCCGATCTGTTGGCTGCCCGTGATACAAATCGGGTTTTTCCGGTTGTGCGTTCAATTTTTTCTGATTCTCTTTCGCCACTTGGCATTTTCGAAATGTTAGCTGAGGGTAACGAAGGCTCTTTCCTTCTTGAGTCAGCAGAGCAAGGCGTCTGGTCACGGTTTTCATTTGTTGGTGTAAACGTTCGAGGTCGACTGGTTCAGGAAGGAGAGAGTGCAGTCACATGGTTGAGCTCTACCAACTCGAGTCCTCTTCCTGCAGATCTTTCACTAGAACTTCCAGCGGGGCCCCTGGAAGCTTTGGATATTATTCAAAAGTCCTGGGGAAACCTAAATACGAATCACGAGATCCCTCTTACATCCGGATTGATTGGAACCATCGCCTGGGATGTCATTCGGGAATTGGAAAATCTGCCCTTAGGACCTGCCGATGACAATCCCGTGCCTAGAATCAGTTTTTCTTTGATTCAAGATTTGGTCGTAATCGATCACCAGTCCGCGTCCTTAGTATTTATCTCCAACATTTTTTTAGAGGGGCAAACCGAGACAGTGCTTCAAGAGGAATATGTCAGAGCCCAGTTAGCGATTGAATCGATGATTGCCACCTTGTCCGGCGGCTCAAGGCCATTCCTTGCCGAAATCGATTTGGTTTTGGATCCAGAAGTTGAGAGTAACCAATCGCGCGATTCTTTCATTCAGATTGTGGAAAAGGCCAAAGAATACGTTCGCGTTGGTGACGTATTCCAAGTTGTTTTATCTCAGCGATTTCAAACAAAAACAAAAGCTTCAGCTTTGGAAATGTATCGAGTACTGCGTTCGCTAAATCCGAGCCCTTATATGTACCTCATGAACGGAAGTGACTCGCACGGCCCATTCTCTGTGGTTGGTGCGTCGCCTGAGTCCTTAGTAACAGTTTCTGGAAGTAGGGTAGTCACCCATCCTATTGCCGGATCTAGGCCACGTGGTAAAGGTTGGGAAGAAGACCACGCTCTTGAAAGTGCTCTTTTGGCTGACCTTAAAGAAACCGCTGAGCACCTCATGCTGGTTGATTTGGCTCGCAATGACCTTTTGAAAGTTTGTGAGCCAGCTTCCGTTACTGTAAGTGAGTTCATGCAGGTTCATCGGTTCAGTCACATTATGCATTTGGTGTCTACTGTCGAGGGCGAACTGCAAGAAGGACTATCTCCAATCGATGTTTTCCGGGCCACTTTCCCAGCCGGAACGTTATCGGGTGCTCCAAAACCTCGCGCGCTGGAGATTATTACTGAATTAGAGCCAACCGCTAGAGGTATCTATGGCGGGGTTGCTGGGTATTTCGATTTTTCAGGTAACTCAGATCTAGCAATCGCAATTCGTACAGCAGTTATCAGGGGAAACGTTGCCACGGTCCAAGCTGGAGCAGGAATCGTTTTAGATTCTGACCCGAAGTCCGAGTACGAAGAGACCAAGAGTAAAGCTAGAGCTTCCCTCCGCGCTATTTCTGGATCAAACGGGGCGAAAAGACTTTGAGAAGACTTGCTTTGATTTTGAATCTTGCTTCGCTCATTGCTGGTTGGGTACTTGCGTCCCAAGTCTGGGCGGCTACCACCGTGGTTGAGTCTGGGTCAAGACTGACTATTTCCGGCCTTGACGCTTACCCGCAAATTACCTTTTTGTTACTAACCGGTCTGCTAATTCTTTGGCTGTCTAGATATTTGAATAGTTTGTTCTCCAAATTCCTAACTACTGCCGTTGTAGTTCTGTTACTGGCAACGGCATCTCCGATTTGGTTCGAATCCGCTTCAGGTTCACTCAACATCTTGATGCCGCAAATTTCCAAGGCCACAGGCGTGAGCGATTGGTTGGGTCAGAGCGAACTCATTCGCGGGAGCTCTTATGGTCACACGGCTGCTGATGGATTCGTGGTTACTTTGATTGTCTGGTTCATAAGTCTCACTGTTTTACTGTGGACGAATCGAGTCGGCGAATCTAAAAAGGAATTTGTCACGCGGATCGATAAATTGCCTAGCTGGTAGGCCTCAAGCGATAAACTGAGAACTAAGCAAGAAGGAAAGGCAATCATGTCGGCAGATCACCCAGAAGACACCAACCACGGAGACACCGTAGCAGCTTGGACTTCAGTGACCGTAATCATGCTTGGATTCGCTGGTCTAGTACTCTTTTTCTATATCGGTAACGAAACCCTAACCTGGGCCTCCATCGCGGTTATTGCAGTCGGAGCCCTACTTGGCCCAGTCTTGGCTGCGCTCGGTCTTGGCAAGAAGAAGAACTAATTTCTTTGCTTGAAAGGCTCTACGCTGGATCAATAGCAGATGCAGCTGAGCGCAAAAGTATTGTTCCTGCTTCGAAGTTAGAGGCTCGCATTGCAAGTCTTGCTCCGGCGATTGATGTCATAAAAGCATTTGCTCCGCGTGAAAATATTCATGTTTTAGCTGAAGTAAAGCGTGCAAGCCCTTCTCGAGGTGATTTGGCACCTATCGAAGACCCTGCATCCTTGTCAACACTCTACGAGCAGGGCGGCGCAACAGGTATTAGCGTGCTTACCGAACAGCGCAAATTCAAGGGTTCACTCGAGGACCTGGATAAAGTGCGAACTTCAGTGAGGTTGCCGCTTCTGCGTAAAGAATTCATTGCCAACGAATACCAATTGCTCGAAGCTCGCGCATTTGGTGCCGACATGGCTTTACTGATTGTTGCTGGGTTAGACCAGCCCACGCTAAAACGACTTATGAAGTTCACGTTGGAACTTGGGCTCACACCGTTCTTAGAAACACATGATCGAATCGAACTTGAACGTGCACTTGATTTAGATGCCAAATTTGTTGGCGTAAACGCCAGAGACCTTTCCACATTCGAGACCGATCGGCATCTTTTTGGAACTCTTTCGGGCTTGTTTCCTAAAGACGTGATTAAAGTTGCCGAATCAGCAGTTAGAAACAAGGACGATGTTCTTCACTATCGTGAAGCGGGTGCAGACGTGGTTCTTGTCGGAGAGGCGCTCGTAACTTCCGAGCCGCTCGCTACCTTGCGTTCTTTTCTTGAGGTTTAATAGGTAAATGTCCAACTCAGGAAAACTGCGAGATCAACAAGGCCCTTACTTCGGTGAATTTGGTGGTCGATTTGTTCCCGAAAGCCTCGTCGCTGCTTTGGATCAATTGGAAAGTACCTACCGGGCGGCCCAGAGTGACCCAACCTTTCAAGCCGAGCTAAGTGAGCTTCACCGCACCTACACCGGGCGCCCGTCAATTCTCACCGAAGTCAAACGATTCTCGAAGCACGCTGGTGGGGCTCGGATAATTCTCAAGCGTGAGGATCTCAACCACACCGGTTCACACAAGATTAATAACGTTTTAGGCCAGGCACTTCTGACCAAGAGAATGGGTAAAACCCGCATTATTGCAGAAACCGGAGCCGGGCAGCATGGTGTGGCAAGTGCCACGGCGGCAGCGCTTTTCGGGCTCGAGTGTGTCGTCTATATGGGTGAAGTCGACACTAAACGGCAGGCTCTCAATGTAGCCCGCATGGAACTCCTCGGTGCCACTGTAATTCCTGTTACCACTGGAAGTAGAACGCTAAAAGACGCCATCAATGAAGCTCTCAGAGACTGGGTTACAAACGTCGATGACACCCACTATCTACTTGGAACTGTCGCGGGTCCGCATCCGTTCCCTGAAATGGTGCGCGATTTTCATTCCGTGATTGGGATCGAGGCACGAGCCCAAATGCTTGAAGAGTACGGCCAACTCCCAACTGCCCTAGCAGCCTGCGTTGGTGGCGGATCAAACGCAATCGGCCTATTCCATGCCTTCCTTGACGACCAAGATGTGAAGATTTTCGGTTTCGAAGCTGCAGGTGAAGGCATGGACACCGATCGCCATGCCGCAACCTTAAATTACGGAAGACCAGGTGTGTTGCACGGGGCCCGTAGTTACATGCTCCAGGACGAAGACGGCCAGACCATTGAGAGTCATTCAATCAGCGCGGGGCTTGATTACCCAGGCGTTGGTCCGGAGCATTCCTGGCTAAAAGACATTGGTAGGGCTCATTATCGGGGCATTAGTGATGCCGAAGCGATGGACGCTCTTCGACTACTCAGTCGAACAGAAGGAATTATTCCTGCAATTGAGTCTTCTCACGCCTTAGCCGGAGCACTGAAATTAGGCCTTGAATTGGGCCCAGAAGCAACAATTCTCGTGAATTTGTCTGGACGTGGAGATAAAGACATGGAAACTGCAGCCAAATATTTCGGATTGTTGGATTCGAATGAGTAGAGTTGCCGAGATTTTCGAATCACACAAGTCAAATGGGAAGCCAACTCTGATTGGATACTTTCCGGCCGGATTTCCAACCTTTGATGAATCAATAGAGGCCTGTGTAGCCATGTGCGAGTCAGGTGTCGACATTCTTGAACTCGGTGTCCCATACAGCGACCCCGTCATGGATGGTCAGGTAATCCAGGAAGCAACCGAGCTTGCGCTTGCAAATGGTTTTAGACTTTCGCAAATTTTTAAGTTGGTAAATGAGATAGCACAACGTGTTTCGACTCCTATTTTGGTTATGACTTACTGGAACCCGGTCTTGCAGTATGGGGTTCGAAAGTTCGCAGAGGACCTCAAGGCTTCAGGTGGGGCAGGGTTAATAACTCCCGATCTGATCGTCGATGAAGCTGCACTTTGGTTGGATGTCTCAGAGGAGCTTGATCTAGACCGAGTATTCCTCGCTACACCAAGTTCTGCCCAGGCAAGGGTTGATCGAACCGTAGAGGTTTCAAAGGGATTTGTCTACGCCGTATCAACAATGGGAATTACCGGTGCTCGAGAAGATCTTGATCGCAAGGCCAGAGAAGTGGTCTCCAAGGTTCGAGTATCCAATGAAAAGCAAAATGTCGCCGTTGGTATTGGGATTAGTACAGCTGCCCAGGTGGCTGAAGTTAACTCATATGCCGATGGCGCCATTGTCGGTTCAGTTTTTGTGCGAGCATATTCAAATGGTGGCCTGACCGAGCTCAAGCGCGTCACACTTGAACTCTCAAGCAAATAATTTAGAAAGAAAAACATGCACTCGTTTGTTTCACAATTTCCGAACCCGCCGTTCAGCAGTTTTAGCTTGGGGCCACTAACGGTTCACATGTATGCAATTTGCATCTTGGTAGGCATTGTTGTTGCTTACTTCGTCGGTGCTTCTCGGTTTGTTAAGCGAGGGGGAGACTCCGGTTCTCTTCTAGACGTTGTTCTATGGGCTGTGCCGTTTGGTATCGTCGGTGGTCGTATTTTCCACGTACTCACACATCTCGGTGACTACTTTGGTGTCTACCCAACGCTGCAAGCCACCGCGTACCACGTGGTTGCTGTATGGGAAGGTGGCCTAGCCATCTATGGCGCGGTAATTTTAGGTTCTGTCGGAGCCTGGATTGGATCCAAGCGCGCTGGGGTTCGTTTTGTCAGCGTCCTAGATGCAATCGCTCCGGGCGTTTTGATCGCCCAAGGCATTGGTCGATGGGGTAACTATTTCAACCAGGAGCTCTTTGGTCAGGCCACCGATTTACCATGGGGTCTCATGATTGAAAAGAATGGCAATGCTGCCTATCCGCCCGAATTTCCTGCTGGAACGCTATTTCATCCGGCATTCCTCTATGAATTTCTTTGGGATATATTCGGTGCGCTGCTAATTATTTATGTCGCAAAGAAGCTCAAGCTACAGTGGGGTAAAGTTTTTGCCCTTTACCTAATCGTTTATTCGACTGGAAGATTCTTTGTTGAGGCAATTCGCCTTGACCCAAGCGACGTTTACTTTGGTTACCGCACCAATCAATGGTCAGCAATCCTAGGTTTAATTCTTGGTCTAGTGATTTGGTATGTACAGTCAAAGCGCCACCCAGGGCTCGAAGACTCGGTTTATCTGCCTTCTAAGTCAAAAGAAGAGTCAGAGGAAACTACTACGACCAAATAGTCATTAGGTTAGACTTTTAGGCAATTGAGCTAAGTTCCAAAGGGCCAGTGTTGTCCCTCCGATTCGATAAATATTGGGGAGTGCAACATGAGTGATGTCTCTGCTTTCAAGCGCTTCAACACCGCACCCGAAGCCACTGGTCTTTACGACCCAAGTCGCGATAAAGACGCCTGCGGCCTTGCCATGGTAGCTACTCTTCGCGGTTCTGCCGGCCATGACATTATTGATACCGCTCTAGACGCATTGCGCAACTTGGAGCACCGTGGAGCGGTCGGTTCAGATGCCGGCACTGGAGACGGCGCGGGTATTTTGTCGCAACTCCCAGACAAGTTTTTGCGCAGTGTCGCTGGCTTCGAACTTCCAAAGCTTGGCACTTATGCTGCCGGTCTAGTTTTCATTCACCAAGACGATTCCGTCGAAGTCTTCAAGGCCAGTTTTACAAATCTTGCTGAGTCCGAAAGTCTTTCTGTTCTTGGTTGGCGTGATGTTCCAGTTCGGCCTGAAGTTCTTGGTGACCTTGCACTAGCGGCGATGCCGCAAATAGTCCAGGTTTTTGTTGGAGCTAGCAACCAAAGGGAAATGGAGCTTGAACGATCCCTATTCAGGCTCCGTAAGCGCTCGGAGCGAACCCTAGGCGCCTATCACTGCTCGCTTTCATCCAAGACCATCGTTTACAAGGGAATGGTTACCACCCTTCAACTTGAGCCGTTCTTTCCGGATCTAAGCGACGAAAGCTTCGAGACTGCACTTGCCTTGGTGCATTCACGATTCTCAACTAACACTTTCCCTTCTTGGCCTTTGGCCCACCCATTTCGTTTAATCGCCCATAACGGAGAAATCAATACCGTCAAGGGAAACAGAAACTGGATGGCAGCACGACAATCACAGCTCGCCGCAGAAGTTCTAGGTGAGTTAGATGGCTTGTTGCCAATCGTTACCCCAGACGGCAGCGACTCGGCTTCGTTTGATGAAGTCGTTGAACTTCTATACATGTCTGGACGTTCACTGCCTCACGCGATGATGATGATGATCCCAGAAGCCTGGGAAAAGCAGACCGACATCGACTCTGCTCGCAAGAGTTTCTACGAGTATCACAGCATGCTTATCGAGCCTTGGGATGGCCCTGCAGCGGTTATTTTCACCGATGGTTCGCTAGTTGGAGCGACTCTGGACCGGAATGGTTTGCGCCCCGGACGTTACCTAGTTACCGAGGACGGTCTTGTCGTTTTAGCTTCAGAGACCGGCGTTGCAAACATCAATCCATCGAAGGTTGTCCGCAAGGGTCGCTTGCAGCCAGGCAAGATGTTCTTGGTGGACACTGTAGGCGGACGACTGATCGACGACGATGAGATCAAGGCCGAAATTGCTTCCCTAGAACCTTGGGGAGAGTGGTTGGATGAGAATCGAATTAATCTAAGCGACCTACCCGAGCGTGAACATATTGCCCACACTGCGTCATCAGTTAATCGACGCCAGCGCACATTCGGTTACACCGATGAAGAACTTAAGATAATGATTGCTCCGATGGCAAAAAATGGTATTGAGCCAATCGGCGCCATGGGTTCAGACACACCTATTGCGGCAATTTCCGATCGTCCTCGCTTGCTGTTTGATTACTTTGTCCAGCAGTTTGCGCAGGTCACCAACCCTCCTCTTGATTCGATTCGTGAAGAAGTTGTTACCTCACTGTCTACTGGAATCGGGCCCGAGCTAAACCTCTTGGCAGCTACTCCAGAACATGCTCGCCAAGTTATTCTCGACTTCCCAGTTCTCACCAATGATGAACTTGCGAAAATTAAACACATCGACGAACGTCCAGAACTTGGTTCGGCATTCACGGTCCGTGGCCTGTATCGGGTTGAAACAGCAGAGGATGGTCTTGCGTCTCGAATTCGTGAAATCTTCGATGAAGTTGACGCGGCGGTTGATGCCGGTGCAAAATTCCTAATCTTGAGTGACCGCGATAGCAACCATGATCTGGCTCCAATTCCTTCGCTTCTTTTGGTTAGTGCAGTTCACCACCACCTAATTCGCTCCGGAAATCGTCCTCGTGTCGGTTTGGTTGTTGAAGCTGGGGACGTTCGCGAAGTTCACCATGTTGCCGCACTTATTGGATACGGCGCCGCTGCAGTAAACCCTTACCTAGCAATGGAAACCGTTGAGCAGATGGTGAAGAGCGGATATATTTCCGGGCTCACGGTAGATAAGGCCATCTATAACCTGCTGAAAGCACTCGGCAAGGGTGTTCTCAAGATCATGTCTAAGATGGGCATTTCTACGGTTTCAAGCTATGCCGGCGCTCAATGTTTCGAAGCCATCGGCCTTTCGCAGGAATTTGTTGACACCTACTTCACCGGGACAACTAGCCAGTTAGGTGGAATTGGCCTAGAGGTAATTCACACAGAAATTGCAGCCCGTCATCGAGGCGCCTATCCGTTGGAAAAGGCTGCTAACGCTCATGAGGAATTGAACACTGGTGGTGAATTCCAGTGGCGACGCGACGGAGCTCCTCACTTGTTCAACCCTGAAACGGTGTTCAAACTTCAGCACGCAACTCGCGAAAAGCGTTACGACATTTTCCGAGAATATACCGAGTTAGTAGATAACCAGGCAGAGCAGCTTATGACTTTGCGCGGTCTTTTCATGCTTCGAGAAGGTATTCGCCAGGCCATTTCAATAGATGAAGTCGAGCCAATTAGCGAGATCGTGAAACGTTTCTCAACCGGTGCCATGAGCTATGGCTCAATCTCACAAGAGGCTCATGAGACTTTAGCGATTGCTATGAACCAAATAGGTGCCAAGTCAAACACTGGTGAGGGCGGGGAAGACCTAGAGAGACTTCTAGACCCTAAGCGTCGGAGTGCAATTAAGCAGGTTGCTTCTGGTCGCTTCGGTGTAACTTCTATGTATCTGACTCACGCCGATGACATCCAGATCAAGATGGCCCAGGGTGCGAAACCTGGTGAAGGTGGTCAATTACCTCCGAACAAGGTTTACCCATGGATTGCACGTACCAGGCATGCAACTGCCGGAGTTGGTCTAATTTCCCCTCCTCCTCATCACGACATCTACTCAATCGAAGATTTGAAACAGTTGATTTTCGACTTGAAGCGCGCCAACCGTGCGGCACGTGTGCACGTAAAACTAGTGAGTCAGGTTGGAATCGGAACTGTAGCGGCTGGCGTTGCTAAGGCAAAGGCAGACGTAATTCTGGTCTCGGGTCATGACGGTGGTACTGGAGCGAGTCCTCTGAATTCCTTGAAGCACGCCGGAACTCCATGGGAACTGGGTCTTGCCGAAGCTCAACAGACGCTTATTGCCAATGGCCTACGAGGTCGCGTTTCAGTTCAGGTCGATGGCCAGATGAAGACTGGTCGAGATGTCGTAATTGCTGCTTTACTTGGGGCGGAAGAGTTCGGATTCGCTACCGCTCCGTTAGTCGTTGAAGGTTGCATCTTAATGCGCGTGTGCCACCTGGACACCTGTCCAGTTGGTGTTGCCACTCAGAATCCCGAACTCCGAGCTAGATTCACAGGTAAACCCGAGTTTGTGGTCAATTTCTTTGAGTTCTTGGCTCAAGAGGTTCGTGAGTATCTAGCGATTCTCGGATTCCGTTCAATTTCGGAAGCTATTGGACATAGCGAAATTCTTGATGTGAACCGTGCCATTTCGCACTGGAAGGCTGATGGCCTTGATCTCACCCCAATTTTGGCTGCACCTTCGGCCGGGGTAAATGCTGAGATTCGAAATGTTTCCAAGCAGGACCACGAACTTGAAAGTCACTTTGATCACAAATTAATTGCCGCCGCTGAAAAGACTTTGGCCGACGGTAGTCCAGTTTCAATAAAACTTGGCATCACCAATGTTGACCAGGCTGTAGGTACCATGCTCGGCAACGAACTAACCAAGCGTTTTGGAGCAGATGGCTTGGCTTCAAATTCTGTTCACGTAACACTGACCGGATCAGCCGGGCAATCATTTGGAGCATTCGTTCCAAAGGGCGTGAAGTTAGATCTACTTGGCGACGCGAATGACTACGTTGGCAAGGGACTTTCTGGCGGCACTATCTCGGTTCGCCCATCGCTTGATGCTATTTTCCCAGCGGAACAAAACATCATTGCCGGAAACGTTATTGGTTATGGAGCCACGAGTGGCGAGCTTTACCTGCGCGGCATGGTTGGTGAGCGATTCCTGGTAAGAAACTCGGGAGCAACAGCTGTTGTTGAGGGTGTTGGTGATCACGCGCTTGAGTACATGACTGGCGGTGTTGCTGTGATTCTCGGTCGAACCGGGCGTAACTTCGGTGCCGGTATGTCTGGCGGTATCGCATTTGTTTACAAACTGCGAGCAGATCATGTCAATCACGAATCATTAGCGGCAGGTGAGTTGAAGCTGCTCAAGCCAACGGACGTTGAGAAGGCTCGCCTCAAATCTCTACTCGAAGCTCATATTGCGAATACAGAATCGAAGTTGGCTAGTCAAATGCTTCTCGATTTCAACACAATCTCAGATGATTTCACCGTAGTGGTACCACGCGACTATGCCAATGTTTTGGAAATTAGAGCCGCAGCAACCGTTGCTGGCGAAAACCCTGATTCGCCTGAAGTTTGGGCTCGAATTTTGGAGGTAACCAATGGCTGATCCAAGAGGTTTTCTCAAAGTCACCGACCGTGCAACCGCAAAACGCAGACCTGTCGAAGTTCGCATTCGCGACTGGAAAGAAGTCTACGAGCCGCGCGACCCAGCTGTAATAGCATCACAAGCATCACGCTGCATGGACTGCGGGGTTCCATTCTGTCACCAAGGTTGTCCTCTAGGAAATCTAATTCCCGAATGGAACGACCTGGTTTGGCGCGAAGACCACAAGGGAGCTATTGAACGTTTACACAGGACTAACAATTTCCCTGAATTTACCGGGCGGTTGTGTCCAGCGCCTTGCGAAAGTTCCTGCGTCCTAGGAATCAACCAGCCAGCTGTGACCATCAAAGAAATTGAAGTCTCGGTAATCGATCAGGCATTCGACGACGGATTGGTGCTTCCACACGCGCCTGAACGTCTTACCGGAAAGACTGTGGCTGTCGTAGGTTCCGGTCCAGCTGGTTTGGCTGCCGCTCAACAGCTGACTCGAGCCGGTCACACCGTTGCTGTTTTCGAGCGCGATGACAAAATTGGTGGGCTACTCCGTTACGGCATTCCAGACTTCAAAATGGAAAAGCATCACATTGACCGTCGTATCGAGCAAATGACGGCAGAGGGAACTCGCTTTCGCACTGGACAGAACATCGGTGTGGATATCACCTGGGAAGAACTTCGAAGTCGCTATGACGCGGTGCTCATTGCTACAGGTTCAACGCTTCC
>CANFJH010000004.1 GCA_947447395.1 Microbacteriaceae bacterium
CGTGATTCAAGGTTTCTCACCAGACGTTAGTTGGAAGCATCTATCGGAGGCCGCTTATTCGATCCAGAATGGGGCCAAATGGGTAGCTACAAACCAAGACTGGACCATTCCCCAAGAGCGAGGCATTGCACCTGGCAACGGCACATTGGTTTCGGCCGTGCACACTGCCGTTGGCCAACTTCCACTCGTTGCAGGCAAACCAGAGGTTGCAATCTTCGAAACGGCCAAAAAGAGATTTGATGTAAAGCGTCCGCTATTTGTAGGTGACCGAATTGACACCGACATTCTTGGTGCCAACCGGGCTGGAATGGATTCCGTCCTAGTTTTGACCGGAATTAGTCAAGCAAAAGAGTTGCTTGCGACAAAGGAAGATTCACATCCCACCTATGTAATCAGTGATCTTCGTGAGCTTTTGACGCCCTATCTTGAGCCTAAGAAGACTAAGTTTGGCTACTCACTTAGAAGTGCGGAAGTTGAACTGCTTGGGAACAAGGTTCGAGTGGTTTCGGGAGAACCAAGAAGTATCGACGTACTTCGCAGCGCCTGCGCCGTAATCTGGAACGCCGGTGTGCCAATCCATGCACTCGATGTTGAAGCATCGATTTACGAATAGGCTAGAGACATAATGTCTAATGAAATCGTCGAAGCTGTAGCCAGCGAACTAGAGCGCATTGCTCAGTTGCCAAATAGCGAGCAACCGGCTGCTTACTCGCAGTTGCAGCAAAAATTGCAACAGGTACTCGACGGTCAATCGTGGTCAGAGTAGACATTGCGCTGGCTGAAGCCGGCCTAGCCAGATCGCGAAACCAAGCTGCAGCTTTGGTTGAAAACAATCGCGTTTTCATCGATGGTCGTGCTGCTCGCAAAGCTTCCCAAGACGTTCCAGAAGGCGCCAAATTGGTAGTGCTAGATGCAGTTGACTATGTCTCTCGGGCGGGTCACAAACTCGCTAAGGCTCTGGATAAGTTTGGTGGCATTGACGTTGCCGGTATGCAAGCACTGGATGTTGGCGCATCGACCGGCGGATTTACCGATGTTCTTCTAAGGCGTGGAGCCGAACACGTAATCGCAATCGATGTTGGTCACGATCAGATCGTGCCTGAACTTCGAGACAACCCACGAGTTACCAGCATTGAGGGCTTTAACGCCAGGGACCTTAGCCCGTCTACACTGAAAAACGCACTGGGTAGACCTGCCCCCAAGTTTGAAATTGTGGTTGCCGACCTTTCATTTATTTCTTTAACCCTGGTCTTAGATGGCATGATTTCGGTAGCGCCAGATGCCGATTATGTTTTGCTGGTGAAGCCACAGTTTGAAGCTGGCAAAACTTCCCTAAATGCTCACGGCATTGTCACCGATCACCGAGCTCGAGCAGCGGCGATTGAGCAGGTTGCACTTCACGCTGAGAAGCTTGGCCTACGAATTGTTGACATGGTCAAATCGGAACTTCCAGGCACCCACGGAAACATCGAGTATGTCCTGTGGATGAGTGCAAAACAAGGCGAATATCTATCACAATGGAATGAGCGAGTAGCAGCACTTACCAAGGAGTCAAAATGACTGAACGTTTAGTTCTGATTGTTTCGCACACCAGACGTAACGACGCACTAACCGCTGCCAGTCAAGTCATCACCCAGCTAATTGCAGCAGGGGTCACCCCGGTTTTTCCAGAGTCTGAGCTCGATGAACACCGAACCTTTGCCAAGTCACTCGGCAGTTCCGAAGCGGAACTTGCCAACCTCAAGGTTCTTGGTAAGGACTGCACCATTCAAGAACTCGAATTAGTAGTAGTTCTTGGTGGTGATGGAACCATTTTGAAGGCGGCTGAGTTGGTTCGAGATGCCGCTACGCCGCTGCTAGGGATAAACCTTGGACACGTTGGCTTCCTAGCCGAGAGCGAACGTGACGGCCTTGACGATGCAGTCAAACGTGTTGTTGCCAAGGACTATTTGATCAAGGAACGTCTCACGTTGGATGTCGGCGTATACGTCGATGGCACTGAAGTCTTTCGCACCTGGGCACTAAATGAAGCCACAATCGAGAAAAGCTCCACCGAAAAAATGCTCGAGGTGGTTCTGGAAATTGATCGCAAGCCACTGACTAGCTTTGGTTGTGACGGCATTATTATTGGAACCCCAACTGGCTCAACAGCATATGCTTTTTCCGCAGGAGGGCCAGTCATCTGGCCATCGGTTGAAGCGATAACCGTGGTTCCGCTAAGTGCACATGCACTCTTTGCTCGCCCTCTCGTTGTAAGCCCAAGGGCGAACATCGCCGTTGAAGTTCTACAACGCAGCAATGGCTCGGGAGTGCTTTGGGCTGACGGGCGACGCACTTGGCATCTGCCACCGGGTGCTCGTGTGGAAGCGAAACGTTCCGAGATTCCGGTTCGTCTAGCGAGATTCCGTCAAGGGCCGTTCAATGACCGCTTGGTCAAGAAATTTTCACTTCCAGTTGATGGCTGGAGAGGGCCGGTCGAGGGTAACTAAGTGATCGAAGAAATTTCTATCCGTGACCTCGGTGTGATTTCCGAGGCCAAGTTGCAGTTTGGTCCTGGGCTCACCGTTCTAACCGGTGAAACTGGCGCTGGTAAGACCATGGTTCTAACTGCGCTTGGACTGTTACTCGGCGAACGTTCAGATAGTTCGGCAATACGCCAAGGGCAAGAACAGGCTTTCGTTGAGGGTCGATGGTTGGTCCCAAACCATATATCGGCACAGGAAATCGTGTCCGAAGCAGGCGGCCAGATTGATAGCGGCGAACTTATTGTGAACCGCACGGTTGCTCGCGATGGGCGAAACCGATCGGCAGTCGGCGGTGCTTCTGCGCCGGTTTCTGTCCTTGCCACTCTCGGCGAGAAACTTGTTGCGGTTCATGGTCAGTCCGATCAGATTCGTTTGAAGTCGGCAGTTGCTCAGCGAGAAGCCTTGGATCAGTTTTCTGGTGTTGCCGAATTGCTTCAGAAATACCGAGAGTCTTTTGACGCCTGGAAGACCGTTCAAAAGCGCGTCGAGGAATTGAAAGCTGCATCGCTAACCCGCGAGGCCGAACTGCAGTCTCTGCGCGAAGCGGTTGAAGAACTTGACCGACTTGAGCCGAAGGTTGGCGAGGACGTCGAGCTTGCTGAACAGGCGCAGCGACTGACTCACAGCGAAGAATTGAGAATTGCGGCATCCGCAGCGCACGAATTCTTGTCGAGTGAAAACGATGGCGACGACGCGATTGCGCTGGTAGGCAAGGCTAGAAGAATTTTGGAGTCAGCTTCGGCTCACGACCCAGAGCTTGGAAGGATAGTCGAAACCTTGCGCGAACTTGGATTCCAGCTCGGTGAAAACGCTGCGTTGCTGAGCGGTTATCTGGCATCTCAAGAAGCTGGGGGTGCGTCCGAGTTGGAGCGAATCCAACAACGTCGCGCCGAATTGATTGCGGCTATGCGCAAGTACGGCCCGAGCCTCGACGAGGTCATCTCGTACCACGAAAGTGCTGGTAAACGGCTGCTGGATCTGGATTCATCGGATGAGCAAATTGAGAGGCTCGAAACAGAAGTCTCCGGATTATTTGCTGTGGTGGAAGATTTGGCCGGGCAGATTACAGCGGTTCGAAAGCATGCGGCTCTTCGCCTTGAGCAAGCAGTGACCGAAGAGCTGGGAACGTTGGCAATGGGTGGTGCAACCCTGGTGGTTACCGTAACCGAATCAACCGACTACCAATCTCACGGCGTTGATCAGGTGAGCATTCAACTTGCTGCCTATCCGGGTGCTGAACCTCGACCAATCGGTAAGGGGGCATCAGGAGGCGAACTTTCTCGAATCATGTTGGCCATTGAAGTGGTGCTGGCAAAGACAGAACAAGCCTTGACATTCATTTTTGACGAGGTAGACGCCGGTGTTGGTGGTGCCGCAGCAATCGAGGTGGGTCGGCGGCTTGCTCAGCTTGCCAAGGTCGCTCAGGTCATCGTGGTAACTCACCTGGGGCAAGTTGCAGCATTTGCGAACCAACATCTTCGAGTTCTCAAGACCGTATCCGACCAGTACACGGCTTCGGACGTTGTTTCGCTACACGGAGAAGAACGGGTCGAAGAAATCGCGAGAATGCTTTCTGGAATGACGGAAAGTGATACCGCCAAGGCCAGTGCTCGCGAGCTGATGGTTCGTGCGAGTGAATTCGTAAATCAGTAATTAAAATTTCACGAATGTCCTGCCTGTCGCATGTTCGCACCCTCTGCGCTTGATAAACTTTTAATCCATGGCAGACACGCAGAACCATGGAATTGTTCGACACATCTTCGTAACCGGAGGTGTAGCTTCCTCTCTAGGAAAAGGTCTGACCGCAGCCAGCCTCGGTAACCTATTAACGGCGCGTGGCCTTCGAGTTGTAATGCAGAAACTCGACCCATATCTAAACGTTGACCCAGGAACTATGAATCCGTTCCAACACGGTGAAGTATTTGTAACCGAAGACGGAGCCGAAACCGATCTAGACATCGGCCACTACGAGCGTTTCCTAGACATCGAGTTAGCCCAATCTGCCAACGTGACCACCGGTCAGATTTATTCTCGAGTTATCTCTCGTGAGCGTGCCGGTGAGTATCTCGGCGACACCGTTCAGGTTATTCCTCACATCACCGATGAAATTCAGCGTCGAATGCGCCTGCAGGCGTCTGAGTCTCCAGCTCCCGACGTGATCATCACCGAAATTGGTGGCACCGTTGGGGACATCGAATCGCAACCATTCCTTGAAGCGGCCCGTCAGCTTCGACACCAGGTTGGTCGAGACAACGTATTTTTCGTTCACGTTTCGCTTGTGCCATACATTGGCCCTTCCGGAGAACTAAAGACCAAGCCAACGCAGCACTCGGTTGCCATGCTGCGTAGCATCGGTATTCAGCCGGACGCCATAGTACTTCGCAGCGACCGTGAACTTCCTGAGGGAATCAAAAAGAAGATTGCACTCATGTGCGACGTTGAATACGAAGCGGTAATCAATGCAGCCGACGCTTCAAGCATCTATGACATTCCGACAGTTCTAAACAGCCAGGGTCTGGATTCCTACATCGCACATAAACTAACCCTTCCAATTGGTGATGTTGACTGGACTCGCTGGAATAGCGTCCTAGACGCCGTTCACAATCCAAAACATGAGGTCAAGATTGCACTGGTTGGTAAGTACATCGATCTTCCTGACGCCTATCTATCGGTCACTGAAGCGCTGCGTGCCGGTGCATTCGCAAACCAGACCAAATTGCACATCAAGTGGGTTCCATCGGACACCTGCGAAACCGAAGAGGGCGCTAAGGAGCAGCTTGGCGATGTAGATGCCATTTGTGTTCCTGGTGGCTTTGGTGTTCGGGGAATCGAAGGAAAGCTTGGCGCACTTAAATTCGCTCGCGAAAACCAAATTCCAACACTTGGGCTTTGTCTAGGGCTTCAGTGCATGGTCATCGAGTATGCCCGCAACATGGCCGGACTTGAAGGCGCTTCGTCAACCGAGTTCGAAGAAGAATCGAAATATCCGGTTATCGCCACCATGGCTGAGCAGGTCGACATTTTGAAGGCCGGTGACCTTGGTGGAACTATGCGCCTAGGTACCTACGACGCCAAATTGATTCCAGGTTCGATTGTGGCTTCCGTTTACGGTTCGACTGACGTGAACGAACGTCACCGGCACCGTTACGAGGTCAACAATGAGTTCCGCTCGCAGATCGGTGATGCCGGTCTGGTTTTCTCGGGGACCAGCCCTGACGGTCATTTGGTTGAGTTTGTAGAGCTTCCTCGAGAGGTTCACCCCTACTACGTTGCCACGCAGGCACACCCTGAGTTCAAGTCACGTCCAACCAAGGCTCACCCGCTTTTCCAGGGCCTAATTGACGCGGCGCTGAATCGTCAGGAAGCTTCTAGGCTTTCAATCGTTGCCGATGCCTAAAGACCGCTCTGAGTCAATTGAAGTTGACTCAAGGGAGGTGGTTTACGCCGGGCGAATCTGGGATGTTTTACAGGACACCTTCCAATTCGCCGAACAGACTTTGGTTCGTGACTACGTTTCTCACCCTGGCGCAGTCGCGGTAGTGGCTGTAGATAATGACAATCGCGTTTTGTTGGTCAATCAATACCGTTCGCCCGTAGCTTCAACGCTTTGGGAGTTGCCAGCCGGTCTTCGCGACCTGGTAGGTGAACCCCCGCTCGAAACGGCAAAACGAGAACTTCTTGAAGAAACAGGTTTTGAGGCAACTCAATGGGAGCCGCTGATTAGCTTCTTTCCTTCACCTGGCGGCCTAAGCGAAGAAATTCAGGTCTTCGTAGCGAGCGGTTTGAATCGAATTGAATCCGATTACGTGCGAGAGGGTGAGGAAAAAACAATGAGTTCCAATTTCTTCCCTCTTGACGAAATTATTGGTTCGATACTCTCCGGCGACATTCGCAACGGGCCTTGTGCGCTCGCGGTCCTGGCTTTTCACGCGAAGCAGTCGAAGGCGTAACAGTGTCGTTGCATCGGCAAATAGACTCCTACCTTCGCCATCTGACCATTGAACGCGGGGTGGCTAAAAACACCTTGGCGGCTTACTCCCGAGACCTAAAACGATACGAAGTGTATTTATCGAGTCAAGGCGTTACTTCGCCTTCTGAGGTCACCAAACAGCAAATTCAAGTCTTTGGTGAGCAGTTGGTGACAAATTTCGGCCTCAAGGCAACATCTGTGGCCAGAGTGCTATCCGGAGTGCGGGGTTTGCATAGATTTTGGTTATTGGAGCAAGTGACCGAAAACGATGTCTCAGCAACAGTAAAGCCGCCAAATCCAGGGAAACGCTTACCTAAAGCAATCTCGCTCAGCAAAATTGAAATGCTCTTGACCGCTGCCGGTCCAGATCCGGCCGATGAAGCTGCAGTTGCGCTGGAGCCAATTCGAGTTCGCGATCGCGCTCTGCTGGAACTGCTATACGCGACCGGTGGTCGAGTTAGCGAAATTGTGAATCTGGATCTAGACGATCTGATCGATAAATCTCTGCTTCGGCTATTCGGTAAGGGTTCCAAGGAGCGAGTTGTGCCTGTAGGTTCCTATGCTCAGCGGGCTGTGGAGAACTATTTAGTTCGAGTTCGCCCCGGCTTAGCCAGTGCCGGGCGAGGAACCCCAGCGCTATTTCTAAATCAGCGTGGAGGCCGTCTTTCTCGCCAGAGTGCCTGGCAAATTATCAGCGATGCCGCAAGCCTGGCTGGCCTATCGGAACATGTTTCACCGCACACGCTTCGCCATTCCTTTGCAACCCACCTCCTCGAAGGCGGCGCGGACGTGCGTGTGGTTCAAGAATTACTCGGACATTCCTCGGTGGCGACCACACAGATTTACACTCTCGTAACTGTGGATGCCCTTCGAGAGATCTATGCGACGGCACATCCGCGTGCTCGGCGGTAGGCTAGTAACCAGATAATACCCAGAAAGGGGGACCAAATGGCAGCCGATGAAGTTGACACCAGATTTCCAAAACCAAAGCCTCTGAGCAGCCATGGTCCTGCCCGAATTATTGCCATGTGCAACCAGAAGGGTGGGGTGGGTAAGACAACCACTTCGATCAACCTTGGCGCCGCGTTAAATGAATACGGCCGTAAGGTTTTGCTGGTTGATTTTGACCCTCAGGGTGCACTTTCGGCTGGGCTCGGAATTGTTGCTCATGAGGGAACAACAATCTTTGAACTCATGCAGAACGAAGACCTAAACCCTCACGAGGCAATTCGTAAGACCTCGACTCCAGATCTAGATGTAATTTCTGCCAACATCGACCTTTCGGCAGCTGAGATGAACCTCGTCAACGAGTACGACCGCGAAAAGATTTTGAAGCGCATCTTGAAGAAGGTGCAAGACGACTACGACGTGATCATTATCGATTGCCAACCATCTCTTGGTTTACTCACCGTCAACGCATTGACCGCAGCACACGGAGTCATCATTCCATTGGCATGCGAGTTCTTTGCGTTGCGCGGCGTTGCAATCCTCGAAGGAATTATCAAAAAGGTTCAAGCGCGGCTAAACGAGACCTTGGTTCTCGATGGCGTCTTGGCGACCATGTACGACTCCAGAACTCACCACTCACGTGAAGTCATGGATATGCTGCGCGATAAGTTCGGCCACCAGGTTTTTAAGAGCGTAATTTCTCGTACGGTGAAATTCCCTGACGCAACGCGCGTCGCCGAACCGATCACCAGCTACGCACCTACTTCTGATGCTGCCGAGGCATACCGCACTGTAGCCCGAGAGCTCATTTCTCGTGGCGGCGCTCCATAGCGAGGAGCTGACCGAAACTAAGTCCGGTTTCGCGGTCAGCCTTGGCAATTTTGATGGACCGTTCGACCTGCTGCTTAGCCTGATTACCAAGCACGAAGTTGACATCACCGAGGTTTCGCTTTCGAAGGTCACGGACGAATTCATTCAATATCTGAAGCAGCTCGATTCCGAAGATGAAATGGACCAGGCCTCCGAATTCATCGTGATCGCGGCTACCTTGCTCGATCTGAAGATTGCCGGATTACTTCCAAAGGGCGAAGTCGTAGATGCTGAGGACGTTGCGCTGCTTGAAGCCAGAGATCTCCTGTTTGCACGCCTCCTTCAGTACAAGGCGTTCAAGGAAATCGCGTCCTGGTTCAACAATGCATTCAACCTTGAGGGGTCGCGGTTGCCTCGCGATGTGCGAATTGAAGAACGCTTCCGCGATCAAAAACCAGAATTGGTTTGGACCATCAAGCTTCCAGAGTTCGCCAAGTTAGCAATTGAAACTTTGACGCCTAAGGAAATTCCTTCGGTTGGGCTGACTCACTTGCACGCTTCGAGAGTTAGCATTCGCGAACAGGCGGCAGCCGTGGTGGCCATTCTTCGAAGCAAGAAAACCACCTCGTTCTTTGAACTCATTCGCGAAGTTAAAGATCGAGCCATTGTGGTTGCCAGATTCTTGGCCATTTTGGAACTTTACCGCTTGGCAGCCCTATCTTTTGAGCAGGCGACTCCGCTGGGAGACCTCGAACTAACCTGGCGTGCCGACACATTTAACGAAGAGCAACTAGCCGCACTTGGAGCCGACTATGACGACTGACAATAATTTGCTAACACCACTCCAGGACGACCTTCAGGGCGCCGTTGAAGCAATCCTGATGATTACCGATGCACCCATTTCTCTGATCGCACTGGCTACGGCGCTTGAGCAGCCTGTGAATGTCATTCGAGATGTAGTTGAAGAAATACGTAAAGATTTCAATGGGGAAAACGGCGGACGTGTTCGCGGCTTCGAACTTCGCGAAGTTGGCGGTGGCTGGCGTATTTTTATTCGCGCAGATTTTGACTGGGCGGTCAAGTTGTTTGTGGCCAATGAAAACCCCACCAAACTTTCGCAAGCAGCGCTGGAGACACTCGCGGTAATCGCTTACAAGCAGCCGATCAGTCGCGGTCAAGTTGCATCAATTCGTGCCGTGAATGTTGATTCCGTTGTGAAGACCTTGCTGAGCCGCGGATTGATTACCGAACTTTATACCGATTCAGAAACCGGAGCAGTTAACTTCGGCACCACCGACCTGATGCTGGAACTACTCGGCATCAATTCGCTTGACGAGCTACCGCCGCTGAGCCCACACCTACCGGATGCGAACAGTGACTTTGAACTCTAATAACGAACCACAACGACTACAGAAGGCGCTGGCCTCAGCAGGAATTGCCAGTCGCCGCGCCTGTGAAGACCTGATTGTTCAGGGGCAGGTCAAGGTCAACGGTAAGTTGGTTACCGAACTTGGAACCAGAATCGACGTTGATAAGGATAAGGTCACCGTTCGCGGCGTCCCTGTCGTTTTTGATACCAACCGCGTTTACCTTGCGCTGAATAAGCCAAAGGGAATCATCAGCACGATGGCCGATGAAGAGGGGCGCCCAGACCTCGCGCAATTTGTTCTCGACTATGACCGAGTGTTCAATGTTGGCCGACTCGATGGCGAAACAACCGGGTTACTACTTCTAACCAACGACGGCGATCTGGCAAACAAACTCTCGCACCCGAAATTCGGAGTTGAGAAGACTTATGTTGCCTACATCCACGGTGTCGCTACCGAAGAGACCATCCACAAGCTCATGAGTGGTTTCGAACTTGAAGATGGCTTTATCAAGGTAGATCGAGCGCGAATTATTGATCAATCGAAAGGTCAAACCCTGATTGAGCTTGTTTTGCACTCGGGTCGAAACCGTATCGTTCGTCGCATGTTCGAATTCTTGGGCCTTCCAGTTGTCGACTTAGTTAGAAAGCAGTTTGGGCCGATTCACCTCGGTGGCTTGAAACTGGGGCACACTCGCCAGTTGAGTAAACTTGAAATCGGTGAACTATTGAAGTTCTCCGAGGGTGTAAAACCTCGTACCCCAAGACCTCGCGATAAGAACGCGGCAAAGAAAAGGCGATAGTGATGATCAGAGCCATCCGTGGAGCAATTCAGCTCGACGTCGATGAGCGCGAGCATCTTCTAAAGCTAACCGCCGAGTTGCTTTCCAAGATTCTTCACGCGAACGATGTCGATAATTCAAACCTGATTTCAATTTTCTTTACGGCAACACCGGACATTCGTTCAGAATTTCCTGCGGTAGCCGCAAGGTCGCTCGGGCTCGGCGATGTGCCATTACTCTGCTTTGTGGAGATGGATGTCGCTGGGGCGCTCCCTAGAACCATACGCGTCATGGTGAACGTGAATACCGATAAGGCTCGTGGCGAAATTCAGCACATTTATCTTCGTGGGGCAACTGCTCTAAGGCAGGACCTCGCTCAGTGACCATTGGCAGGCTACAGGGAGTTGTAAGAATTGTTGGGGCCGGTCTTATCGGCACCAGCATTGGTCTTGCCTTGTCCAAGCTTGGAATCTCGGTAGTCCTTGATGACTCATCGCCAGCAAATATTCGTCTAGCTTCAGACTACGGTGCCGGTGTTGCCGCTTCTGCCGGGGATGAACCACAACTAATTATCGTTTGTGTTCCGCCCGATGTCACTGCCCGAGTCGTCGCTGCCGAGTTGAAAGCATTCCCAAACGCTGTCATCACTGATGTGGCTTCTGTGAAGTCGGCAATTCTCGACGAGTTAGCAGCAACCTCTGCAGACTTGAAGCGCTATGTTGGCTCGCACCCAATGGCCGGTCGTGAAAAGGGTGGAACATCTTCAGGTCGAGCAGACATTTTTGTTGGTCGCCCTTGGGTGGTTGCCGAGCACTCCGAGGCGCTGGGCAGTTCAATCAAACTTGTCGAAGAACTCGCGTTGGATCTTGGTTCGACTCCGGTACGAATGACACCGCAGGCACACGATCGCGCCGTCGCCTTGGTTTCTCATGTGCCGCAGCTCGTTTCGTCATTGCTAGCTGGCCGATTGGTCGGAGCACCAGGAGTTGAGCTTGCTGGTCAAGGATTGCGCGACACCGTAAGAATCGCTGCCAGTGACCCAAAGTTGTGGGTTCAAATTCTCGGGGCTAACTCGGCAGAGGTTGTATCGATCTTGGATGCCTATGCCGAAGACCTAGGACGGGTTATCTCGGCGTTGAAAGACGTATCAAAACCGGGCGCGCTTGCAACAATTGACCAAACAATTGCCAGTGGTAACCGCGGGGTTGGAGAAATCCCCGGCAAGCACGGTTCGCGAAACCCGCAGTTTTCTTCATACGTGGTCATGATTGATGACCAGCCAGGTGCGCTGGCAAGGCTTCTTACCGAGATCGGTGAAATCGGAATCAACGTAGAAGACCTCAAGCTAGAGCACTCGCCTGGAGCGCCGATTGGCCTGGTAGAACTTCAGGTTGTTCCTAGCTCTGGAGATAAATTGACCAAGGAACTACAGACTCGCGGTTGGAGATTTGCCTAATGGCTGAAATTATTGCGATTGACGGGCCTGCCGGTTCGGGAAAATCTAGCGTTTCAAAGGAAGTGGCCAGGCGCCTCGGTTTCGGTTATTTAGACACCGGCGCCGCGTATCGCGCCCTCGCTTGGGCAGTTGCCGAAGGTAAGATTCAGCGCCCAGCACCGGAACAGGAAACCTTCGATGGTTTTGATTACGAGATTTCTCTAGATCCTGATAACTACTGGGTCAAGAGTTTTGGCGCTGACATTACTGATGCGATCCGACTACCGGAAATCGCCTCAAGCGTTTCGGCGGTAGCTCAGGTTCTTGCGGTTAGAAGGTTTATGAAGCAACTCACTCGCGACCTGGTTGCAAGTAGCTCACTGCCTGGTGTCATCGTCGAGGGTCGAGACATAACTACCGTTGTGGCTCCAGATGCACCGGTTCGCCTTTTACTTACGGCCAGCGAGGAAGTACGCTTGGAACGTCGAGCGAAAGAACTTTCGCCAGAAGACCTTGCCACCTTGCGCCAGCAGGTTTTGGAACGAGACAAGTCCGACTCCAAGGTAGTCGAATTCATGAAGCCGGCCGAAGGTGTCGAGCTAATTGACACCACAAATTTAAACTTTGAACAAACCGTGCAGACGGTCCTATCGATTATTAGAGAGCAGTTATAGCAATGAGCGACGAATATGACAAGGACCTCGACCCGGCATTTTTGGACAAGCTGGAATCAATCACCGACGCCGATGCCGAAGCGCGCGCCAAGAGCCTGCGTGCCGGACTTGAAGACTACGACCTCGAGAGCGAAGACTTTGATGTCATCAATGGCGAGATCGATGGGCTGCTTGAAGAAGAAGAGCTGGGTCCACTTCCAGTTCTAGCAATCGTTGGCCGACCTAACGTTGGTAAGTCTGCGCTAGTGAACCGAATCATCGGCCGCCGAGAGGCAGTGGTTGAAGACAAGCCCGGTGTTACCCGCGACCGAGTCAGCTATAAAGCCGAATGGGCCGGGCGTAAGTTCACGCTTGTCGACACCGGAGGTTGGGAGCCAAACGCAAAGGGAATCGATCGTTCGGTAGCAGAGCAGGCCGAAATAGCCATTGAACTAGCCGACGCCGTCCTATTCGTGGTTGATGCCACAGTTGGAGCAACTTCAACCGACGAGCGTGTAGTGAAGCTCCTGCGCGCATCTGGCAAGCCAGTCGTTTTAGCAGGCAACAAGATTGATGACGCCTACCAGGAGCCTGAGATCGCAGGTCTTTGGTCTTTAGGTCTTGGCGAACCCATGCCGGTATCTGCTCTTCACGGTCGCGGTGTTGCCGATATGCTCGATGCAGCGCTCGCGGTGCTACCGAAGGTTTCTGGCGTAGCTCAGATGGAAGTCGGCGGCCCACGCCGAGTTGCACTCATTGGGCGACCAAACGTTGGAAAGTCGAGCCTTCTAAACAAGGCTGTAGGTTCGGAACGTGCCGTTGTGAACGACCTAGCTGGAACAACTCGTGACCCAATCGATGAGCAGGTAACAATCGCTGGCAAAGTATGGCGCTTTGTTGACACTGCAGGTATTCGCAGGAAGAAGCACCTGGCTCAGGGCGCCGACTTCTACGCCTCCCTTCGAACCCTAGCCGCTCTTGAGCGCGCCGAAGTTGCGGTGGTCTTGTTTGATGTCATGGAACCAATTTCCGAAGCTGACATTCGAATCGTTGACATGGCGCTCGAATCTGGGCGCGCGCTCGTCCTGGCTTTCAATAAATGGGACGAACTAGACGACGAACGCCGCCGTTGGTTAGAACGAGAAATCGAAACCAAGCTAGCTCACGTTGCCTGGGCTCCTCGAGTAAACATCTCGGCCAAAACTGGTCGCCACATTGAGAAGTTGGTTCCAGCGCTGGAAGTTGCGCTCGACTCATGGGATACCCGAATTCAGACCGGAAAGTTCAACGCATTCCTGCAAGAGCTCTCGATGGAATTCCCTCACCCAGTGCGCGGAGGAAAGCAGCCACGAATTTTGTTCGCAACTCAGGCAGCCATTCGCCCGCCAAAATTTGTGTTGTTCACAACCGGATTCTTGGACGAGGGTTATCGCCGTTTTATTCAGCGACGACTTCGCGAGACTTACGGTTTCGAAGGTTCACCGATCGAAATAGGTATGCGAGTTCGTGAGAAGCGCAAGCGCACCTAGTACGCTAGCGGGCTGTAGCGCAGCTTGGTAGCGCACTTGTCTGGGGGACAAGGGGTCGCAGGTTCAAATCCTGTCAGTCCGACAATATGGCAACACAAATCGCCAAACAATCGCCGATATATCGCAAAATATGAAAGTGCTTAGAAACTTGAAGAAATTACCAACTCTTGCCCTAATCGCATCTCTAGTGCTAACCGGATTCACTGGTCTGGTAGCTAGTGATGCTGCAAAGGCAACCGTTACCGCATGTCCGACCGACGTTTGTGTTTTTGAGAACGGCGCTCTGCGTTTCGGTAACGGCTCGGAAAACTCAATCAACTCTTCGGGTAACTTTCAGCAGCCTTTTTATTACTCGGCGGCCGATCAGACTTACTATCAGCTCACCTATGCCACCTACCCGCTAAACATGGCTATTGGAACTGGAACCGGAGACTCGAACAACTGGTCTGGTTCCACCGTTCAAGACATTAATGGGGACCTAACAAACCAAACGATTGACTATTCTGGCTTTCACGTAATTAGTGCTGATGGCTCGGTGTCCAAGGGGTATGGCACCATTATTTCCAAAGGTGAGTATTCGGTAAATGGGCAAAACCTAGAACTAACTACTACCTACTCGTTAGGTCACACCGATGCTTTCGTAAAGATTGAAACTTCAATCAAGAACCTCGATTCGGCCCCGGTTCAAAACATGCACATATGGGTTGGAACTCAGGATGACTACGTTGGTTGGTCAGACCGCCCCACTAAAACCAAGGGTAACCTCACTGGCCCTGGCGGAACGTTCGAACCTATCGCGAACCAGACCGATCCAGCCCAAGCAATTCAAATCACCACCGCCAACGAAGGTGCCCTGTTTTATTCAACGACGCCTGGTACCAATATGGCCAGCAACAGTTGTTGCTCGTTTATAAACGCCTACAATCAGGATCCACTAACTTCTCAAATCGTCAATGGGCCTGCCGACGGTTCATACGCAGCAGTGTTGCCTGCCGGCGACATTGCCGCAGGTGCTACCACCAAGCTCACCTGGTTCTACGCTGCCGGATCCCTTGCTGACCTAGCTTCGGTTGCAAGTGCTGTGGCTTCAGCTGCAGCGCCTGCTGTGCCAATCATCACTCGTGGAGATGGCCAAGCTGTCGTTTCCTGGTTGGCACCAGACGCAGCTGACCCAATTGTAAATTACGGTTTGCGATACTCGGCCGATGGTGGAAGCACTTGGACCGAAGTGCCAATTAGCCCCGCAAGTACAGCTACCACTAAGACGATTACCGGCTTGAGCAATGGAAGCACTTACCTATTCCAGGTGAGAGCAATCACATCTCCTGATGCTGGAACTACTTTGGCGAACGGTGATTGGTCTCACGCTTCGATTCCTTCAACGCTAGCTACGCCAAATGCGCCATCAGATTTAGTTGCTACGGGTGGGAACCAGCAGGTGAGTTTGGCTTTTACTCCAGCGACAAGCCCAATCAGCCCGGTCACCAAGTATCAGTATTCAACCGATGGTGGCACCACCTGGGCCGATACTTCACCGGCCATTCCAAGTTCTCCATATGTTTTTTCCGGCCTCCAGAACGGTGAGCACTACAACGTGGGTCTTCGTGCCGTAGACGCATTCGGAGTTGGTATCCCTGCGATCATCCAGAATGCAGTCACAATTCCAGTGTGGGCCAGTGAGGCTTTAAATGCCACGGCGTTACAAAACGACTGGTACAGCTCGAGTGTCACTGCCACCAGCCGGGTTACCTACTCGGTTGTTTCTGGTGAGCTGCCTACTGGCTATTCCTTGGGATCAACCAATGGAGTTATCTCGGGATCAACCAATGATGTTGGTACCTTCAACTTCACCATTCGGGCAACCAACGACGCTGGCTACGTGGACTCGGTTCAGGCCATTACCGTGGAGCACACGGGCCCGATTTGGTCTGATGCCACCATGGGCACACTTCATGTTGGAACCAATCTGACCTTCAACCTGCCAGTAAACCCAAGCGATAACTGTTACATCGACGATGGTAATTTGCCAGACGGTCTTTCGATGGACGTCGTTGATGGGCAAACCGTAATTTCCGGTACTTTGGCAAACGAGCAGGATTATTACTTTGTCGTTTACTGTGATGACAATACTGGTGAAAGTCATAGAGAATTTTCGGGTACCGTGTTGCCAGCATCAACGGGGCCAGATGCACCTACAGGCTTTGTTGTAACCGGCGGTGTCGATTCGGCTAGCCTTTCGTTTACCCCTGCAGTGAGTTCCGACTGGCCGGTTACCCACTACCAGTATTCAATCGATGGAGGATCTACCTGGATTGATACCGATCCAGCAATTCCGAGCTCGCCTTACGTAATTACCGGTTTGGTAAACGGAAACCAATACGACATTCAGTTGCGTGCAGTTAGCGATTTAGGAACCGGTACACCTGCAACTGCAGAGAATGTGAACACATTTCCTGCCTGGGGAAGTTCTTCATTGAACGCGAACCTTTACATTGGTAACGCCTATTCGTCGACCCTGAGTGCAGGCTATGAGGCGACCTATAGCGTGAGCGCTGGTTCGCTTCCTACCGGTTTGTCGCTAAACAGCGCAACCGGCGAAGTTACTGGAACACCAACAGCCACCGGCCTTTACTCGTTCACCATTCGAGCCACCAACTCGGCTGGTCACATTGACGCAGTACAGACCCTTGACGTGCAAGCTGCCGGCCCTCGCTGGACCAGTGGAAGCCTCGGAACGCCTCGTGTTGGGCTTCCTCTGACCTTCACACTTCCAGTTTCCGATGTGACTTCTTGTTCAGTGACTGCGGGCCACCTGCCTGCAGGCCTATCGCTTAGCGGAAGCAGTGGAGTGATTGCCGGTACGCCAAGCGCAGCTGGTACCTTCAGCTTCGAAATCAGTTGCGACGATCAAACCGGAACGACTTCTAAAACTTTCTCTGGAAGCATCTCCTTCGAAGACGTTCCCAACCTCTTCAACGGAAACACTCCAGAGGTTGCGCCAGGTGTTGCTCAGGTTCTTGAGGACGGATTTCCAGTTCCAACCGTTATCTCGGTGGTTACCAGCGGAATTAGCCTCACCAACCCAAATTTCAACCTCAACGTTGTTGGTAACTGTGGCGGTCTCAACTGTGAGATCGGCCAAGATGCGGGCAATAACCCTTATTTGATTGTTGACCAAACCGGTCAGCTTGAAGTCAACGGTGACGGCTTTGCTCCTGGTTCGCTAGTGGATGTTTGGTTGTTCTCAACACCTAAGTACATCGGCCACGCTCTAGTTGATGGCAATGGTCGATTCCACGGCAGCTTTGCTCTGGGAACCATGAACATTCCAATTGGTAACCACACCTTGCAAGCTTCCGGTGTAACGGTCTCGGGTCAGCACCGAATTGCCAACCTTGGCATGATGGTGCACCGACCTTCGAACCTAGCATTTACCGGCCAAGCAATTGACCTCTGGGAGCTACTCAGCTTGTCTGCTGTGCTTCTACTAGTCGGAGGATGCATCCTGTACTTCCGCCGCAAGCAACATTGAAAGAGATGTCAATCGGGCGTCAGTTACTGACGCTGCCGAATCTACTGAGCTTGCTTAGGCTTGCTCTGGTTCCGGTGTTCCTAGTCCTGATCGTCACAGGGCACTCGATCACCGCGTTTTTAGTGTTGGCCGCTGCATCCATCACCGATTGGCTTGACGGTTACTTGGCTCGAAAACTAAATCAAGTAACCCGCATCGGAGCACTCTTAGATCCGGCGGCGGATCGTTTGTACATCTTTGCGACCTTGATTGGGCTAGCCGTAACCGGCAGCGTTCCTGGCTGGCTTCCGATCGTTGTTATCTCGAGGGACTTACTTTTGGCGTTCACAATCCCGGTCTTAGCCGCGAGGAACTACGGCCCACTTCCGGTACATTTTTTCGGCAAGGCTGGCACATTTGCGCTGCTTTATGCATTCCCACTTTTACTGCTTGCCAACTGGTGGACCAGCGCTCAAATCGTGATTTTGCCGATTGCGTGGGCGTTTGCTCTGTGGGGCGTGGGCCTCTATTGGTATGCAGGTTTTCTCTACATCAAGCAAGTTTTGCAACTCGTGAAATTGACCCCCAAATTTAACGCTAAATTAGATAAATCATGAATGAATCTTCAAATTTTGAAAGCGCTAAAGCGGGGGACGTTACCTCTACACAGCGCTTCGCCGAAGATTTAATCGAAGACCTCAATGACGGTCTTGACTCGCAAGAATTAGCCGCAGTTGCAGCTCTTCCCGAACGCTCTGCTCTGCTAATTGTTAAGCGCGGCCCGAGTGATGGATCTCGCTTTCTATTAGACGTCGATGTGACCACGGCTGGTCGCCACCCGAATGCAGAGATTTTCTTAGACGACGTTACAGTTTCCAGAAAGCATGCCGAGTTTCGCCGTGATGAAAATGGTTTTACTGTTAATGATTTGGCTTCACTCAATGGCACATATTTGAATGGTGCGCGCGTAGATTCTGCCCAACTTGTCGATGGCGATGAAGTACAAGTTGGCAAATTCAAGCTGACTTTCTACTCGGCGAAGCAAGAGCGAGCGTAACCGTGGTGGCACGTCCCACCTCGCTGGCAACCGCGAGGGCTTCTAAACTTTTCACTATTGGTCGAGTGCTAAACATCCTTGAACTTGAATTCCCTGAATTATCACCTTCGAAGCTACGATTTCTAGAAGAGCAGGGTCTGGTAACTCCGCAACGCACTGATTCTGGTTATAGAAAATTCACTGAAGATGACATTGATCGACTTCGAGTAATTCTCGAACTTCAACGAGATCAGTATCTTCCACTAAAGGTCATCAGGCAGTACCTAGAAGACCTAGACTCCGGTAAGGCTCCGAAACTCCCAAACTCAATGGAGCCTAAAAGCCTTCGCTTGAAGGTCGGTAAGAAGTACTCTGAGCTCGATTTGATTGCTGAGACTGCAATCACTCCCGCTTTGATTGCTGATGCCCAAGAGGTTGGGCTACTTTCTAGCGAACCGTTCTCGGTTTCAGATGTTGAGATCGCGAAGTCTGTGGTTCAGCTTCACCGTTTCGGTATTGCGCCTAGGCACCTTCGTGGTTTGAAGGCCGCTGCCGATCGTGAAATTGGAATCATTGAGGGCGTTGTTGCGCCTATCCTGGCCAAAAACGAAACCGGCTCTCGCTCCAGGGCCGCGCATTTTGCCGAAGACATTGAGAGCCAATTTGCCTCGATTCGTGCTGCAATTGTGCGCTCCGTAATCGGCAAAATCGACTCCTAAGTCAATTCCGCGACACGCCGAGGATATTAATTAACCTTGCAGTAACCCATTAGGGCACCAGAATTAAACCTAAGGTTGAAGGTGAAGGAGGAAAAGTTATGACCGAACAAGACAGCTTTGAGTTTGACGACGCGTCGGCCAACATGCTTTTCACCGACGGACTTCCAACAAACGACCCAAACAGCGGCTATAGCGGAAACTCTTCTGCGGCTGCAGCCGGGATTAGTTACCGACAGCTTGACTACTGGGATCGCACCGCACTGGTTCAGCCATCCGTTCGAACCGCTCACGGTTCCGGATCTCAGCGTTTGTATGCATTCCGAGACATCCTTGTTTTAAAGCTTGTAAAGCGTTTGCTGGACACCGGAGTATCGCTTCAGCAGATTCGAATTGCTATCAATCAGCTTCGCGATTCGGGAATCAATGATCTTGCTCGTACCACGCTGATGTCAGACGGTGTGAAGGTTTACCTTTGCAACAGCGACGACGAAGTAATTGACCTGCTAGGACGAGGTCAGGGAGTCTTTGGAATTGCTGTTGGCCGAGTGCTTGAGGAAGTTGAAGCAACTCTCTCGAACATCACTCCGAGCTCTCTTGACGAAATTGACGAGCTTTCGGCTCGACGTCACCTAAAAGCCATTTAGTTCTTTTCTTGATTCAAACCCAAAATGTTCTGAACTGCTGTTTCGGCGGCTTCGGCGGCTTCGTCTTTTAGTACCTCGTCAAGGGTTTGGCCTCTAAGTACTCGATTTAGACGCATAACCTTGCGGCTGTTACGTCCAACGCGACTTGGTGTTTTTTGGCCAAGAGACTTCTGAATAAACTCAAGGATTCGGTCAAAAGTCTGTGAAATTTCAGTTGCTGATTCGCCTGGCCAGCCGTGAATCGGTCTTCCAGCGCCCTGAGCCTGCTGAAGCACGGTTCGCTCTTCAATAACCTGTGGAAGAATCCGATTCCCATACTTCTCTCGCAACTCGGTAACACGGAAATCGCCCTCGGAAGATTGTGGGCGGAAGCGGTTGATCAGAATGCCAAGGGTTTCGAGTCTCGGGGTGAGGCCTTTTCGAAGTTCTTCCAGCGCGTGCGTTGTGCGGTCGGCTGCCACAACGGAGAACAAAGACGGCTCGGTCACGATTATTACTCGGTCACTGGCAACCCAGGCTGTTCGGGTGAGGCCGTTTACCGACGGAGGGGTGTCAATAATCACCAGGTCGTATTCACGCTCGACCTTCGCCAACGCAATTTCTAGTCGCCAAATTTCTTGAATTGTCGGTGATGGTGAGTCAAGGGTTTGAGTTTTTGGGCTGCCAACCATGACATCTATCACGCCAGGGTGAAGTTTGGTCCAAGTACTAGATACGATTGACCTATGCACAACGGAGTGCCGGGGGTTCTGTAAAACGTCTGCAACTGTTTCACCGAATTCTCCGATGGCGCCAAGTCCAGTGGTGGCATCACACTGTGGATCAAGATCGACAACCAAAGTGCGTAAACCTTGAGAAAAAGCAGCAGATGCCAAACCCAAGGCAACCGTGGTCTTTCCTACGCCCCCTTTGAGGGAGCTGACGCTTAGAACATGCACGTCTAATAGGTTACTCTCTTATTCAAGGCGTCTAAAACCCGTTGTTCGCTCCAACGCTCTCTCGAGGTGGCAATGTTCAAAAAGATCCTGGTGGCTAACCGTGGCGAAATCGCTATCCGCGCCTTTCGCGCAGCCTATGAACTAGGTGCTCGCACCGTAGCGGTTTTCCCTTATGAAGACCGCAATTCCAGCCACCGTCTAAAGGCCGATGAGGCCTACCAGATTGGCTCAGAGGGTCACCCGGTTCGCGCCTATCTAAACGTAGACGAGATCATTCGTGTCGCCAAAGAGTCTGGTGCAGACGCAATTTACCCTGGCTACGGATTTCTATCCGAAAACCCAGATCTAGCAAAGGCTGCGGCAGACAACGGAATTAAGTTCATTGGTCCAACCTCAGACATCCTAGAGATGGCTGGAAACAAGGTAAACGCCAAGGAAGCTGCCATTGCAGCCGGTGTACCGGTGCTCAAGTCGTCCATTCAGTCAGCAGATGTTGACCTATTGGTTCTAGAAGCCGAGAAAATTGGCTTCCCAATCTTCGTGAAGGCAGTTGCTGGCGGTGGTGGCCGTGGAATGCGTCGCGTTGAAAAGCGCGAAGATCTGAAGGCCGCTCTTGGCGAGGCGAGTCGAGAAGCGGAAAGCGCTTTTGGAGATGCCCGAGTATTCCTAGAGCAGGCAGTACTTCGACCACGCCACATAGAGGTGCAAATTCTTGCCGATGAACACGGAAACGTAGTTCACCTTTTCGAACGCGACTGCTCAATCCAGAGACGCAACCAAAAAGTTGTTGAAATTGCACCGGCTCCTCACATCACCCAAGAACTTCGCGAAGAGCTTTATCGAGACGCTGTAGCGTTCGCTACCAAGATTGGTTATCGAAATGCTGGAACCGTTGAGTTCCTAATCGACACCGTTGGAGAGAATGCCGGTAAGCACGTGTTCATTGAAATGAACCCGCGAATCCAGGTAGAACACACCGTCACCGAGGAAATCACCGACATAGACCTTGTTCAATCGCAAATGCGAATAGCTGCAGGGGAAAGTCTTGGCGACTTGGGCCTAACGCAAGACAAGATCACCATGCGCGGCTTTGCTGTGCAGTGCCGCATCACCACCGAAAACCCAGCTCTTGGCTTCAAGCCAGACTCAGGAAAGATAACCACCTACCGTTCGCCTGGCGGTGCCGGAATTCGCCTAGATGGTGGAACCATCTCTGCTGGTAGCGAGGTTAGCCCGCACTTCGATTCACTTCTCGTGAAGCTAATTGCTCGAGGACGCGACTTCCACACTGCAGTCGTGCGTGCTGAGCGAGCGCTCGCGGAGTTCCGCATTAGAGGAGTTTCCACCAACATCGCTTTCATGCAGGCGGTATTGGCAGACCCAACCTTTGCCAGCGGCGACCTTTCAACTTCATTCATCGATGAACGTCCTGAGTTGTTTACCCAACACCCATCCCAGGACCGTGGAACTAAAATTCTCACCTGGTTGGCAGATGTAACAGTGAACCAGCCTTATGGTCCTCGAGCGGGAAGAATTTCTCCAGCTCAAAAGCTGCCAAAGGTTGACCTCCTGGCAAAGCCCGCTGATGGTTCGCGGCAATTATTGCAAAATCTTGGTCCTGCTGCATTTGCGAAGGCACTTAGGGATCAGCAAAAGGTTGCAGTTACGGAAACCACTTTCCGTGACGCCCATCAATCGCTTTTGGCTACCCGAGTTCGCGGGCGCGACCTGGTTCAGGTTGCCCCATATGTAGCTCGTATTACTCCGGAATTGTTCTCGGTTGAGGCTTGGGGTGGCGCAACCTACGACGTGGCTCTTCGATTCCTCGGAGAAGACCCTTGGCAGCGCTTGACGGCTCTTCGAGCAGCAATGCCAAACATTTGTATCCAGATGTTACTTCGCGGTAGAAACACCGTTGGTTACACGCCTTATCCGACCGAGGTCACTGAAGTCTTTGTGGCCGAAGCGGCCGCCGGCGGAGTAGATATCTTCCGAATTTTTGACGCGTTGAACGACGTAGATCAAATGAAGCCTGCAATTACGGCTGTGTTGGCAACTGGAACCGCTGTAGCCGAAGTAGCGCTTTGCTACACGGGCGATCTACTAAATCCTGCGGAGGATCTTTACACTCTCGATTACTACCTCAGCCTTGCCGATGAGATCGTTGCCGCCGGTGCCCACATCTTGGCTATCAAGGACATGGCAGGGCTGCTTCGACCAGCGGCAGCTCACAAGCTCGTCAGTGCCCTAAGAGCGCGATTTGACCTACCGGTTCACCTTCACACGCACGACACCGCTGGCGGTCAGTTGGCGACCCTTATGGCAGCAATCGATGCCGGTGTAGACGCCGTTGACGTGGCTTCAGCGCCTATGGCAGGAACTACCAGTCAGCCCTCTGCTTCGGCCCTAATCGCTGCCTTGGCTAACACTGAACGCGATAGCGGAATAACACTCGATGCGATCACTGCCCTTGAGCCTTACTGGGAATCGGTTCGCAGGCTCTACTCGCCTTTTGAATCAGGCCTACCTGGCCCAACCGGACGTGTTTACAAGCACGAAATTCCTGGTGGTCAACTTTCCAACCTCAGGCAGCAGGCCATTGCGCTTGGGCTAGGTGACCAATTCGAACGTGTCGAAGACATGTATGCCGCTGCAAACACGATTTTGGGTCGCCCAACCAAGGTAACGCCATCGTCGAAGGTCGTTGGAGACCTTGCTCTGCACCTTGTTGCGGTAAATGCAGATCCAGCTGATTTTGCGAAAAACCCACAGAATTACGACGTACCAGATTCGGTCGTTGGCTTTATGGCCGGCGAACTAGGCGATCTTCCAGGCGGCTGGCCAGAGCCGTTTAGAACCAAGGTTTTGGCGGGCAAGAACATCAAGTTCGGAATAACTCCGGTTAGCGATGAAGACTTAGTGATCCTCAAGGGTTCTGACTCGATACTTCGTCGTTCGGCTTTGAACAGATTGCTATTCCCAGCGCCAACCAAGGAATTCTTGGCTAACCGCGCCGCCTATGGAAACCTTGACCAGGTTGACACTGTGGATTACCTCTACGGTTTGGAGCAGGGTCACGAACACGTCGTGGAAATCGCGAAGGGTGTTCAACTATTTGTCGGTTTGGAAGCCATCGGTTCACCTGATGCACGAGGCAACCGAACCGTCATGGCGACTCTAAACGGTCAACTTCGACCAATCGACATCCGTGACAAAAAGATCTCGGTAGACATTCCGCAGGCGGAAAAGGCTGATCCCACAAACCTAGGGCAAATTGCTGCGCCGTTCTCTGGAGCGGTTACGGTCACCGTCGTAGAAGGCGTACGCGTTGACGTAGGGCAACCGGTTGCAACAATTGAAGCCATGAAAATGGAAGCCACTATCACTTCAACCGTTGCCGGTGTGGTTCGACGGATTGCAATCCCTAAGACCCAAGCAGTTGAAGCCGGAGACCTCATTGTTGTGGTGGAAGCCGAATAGTTTCGGCCCGAAAAGGTAGACTGACCTCTAGGTTTTAGAGAAGGAGTACTTGTGGCTTTTGGTGACAAGCGAAAAGACAAGGCAACTGCTGAAGAGAAAACTCACTCGCTAGCAGATGCTGCGATTGACGTAGCCAGCGTAGACCTAGCTCCAAGCACAGCCGCAATTGAAATCGTCTCAGACGAAATCGCTGCACCTCGCGAACCAAGCACTGACACCGGCCCGATTAGCCGTAGAAGCAACTACACCCGCCGCGACCAACTACGCGGAGACCTTTTCGACCAGCCTGAACCAGCTGCCATGCTTACCGCAGATCGACTAATCGATGTAAGTCCTAGAAACCGTCAAGCTCCAGAGGGCGGCTTGCGGCGTTTTGTTTACTACGCATCGCTAAAGACTTTAAACCTAGGCGACTCGAGAAAAGTTCGTGAGCGAAAAGCTCTTGACGCTCGAATTGGCGCTACCTTTGACGGCGGCGCTAAATTCGTTCCAGTTTTGACCCGTAAAGGCGGTGTGGGAAAGACCACTGTCACCACACTGTTGGGCATGGCACTTTCGCTTGCGCGTGAAGACCGAGTAATTGCAATTGACGCCAACCCAGACCGCGGCACCCTTGCCGAACGCGTAAGCAAGTCAACTCGATTCACGGTGCGAGATGTAGTAAACCGCGCTGCTGCAATTGATGGATTTACCGAATTCTCGACCATGGTTTCCAGAGACGCAACCAGACTAGATGTCCTTGCCTCCGACTCAGACCCAATGCTCTCTGAAGCCTTCGACGAGGGTGATTACAACGTGGTTGCCGACATGGCTGCTCGCTACTACTCGGTAGTTCTAACCGACTGCGGTACCGGTATCGTCCACTCGGTTATGCGCCCTACGCTGCAGCGTGCCAGTGGCTTAGTAATCGTGTCCGGTGGCTCCGTTGATGAAGCTCGACTTGCTTCGGAGACCCTGACCTGGCTTGAAGCCAATGGCTACGGTGATTTGGTCAGAAACTCAATCGTTGCATTGAACACGGCAACACAGGCGACCAACCTGGTAAAGATCGATGAAATCGAACAACACTTCAAGACGCGTGTTCGCGACGTAGTTCGAATTCCTTACGACCCGGCGTTGGCTGCCGGTTCGGTAATTAAGTTCAACCAACTTAACCGCCACACCCGCGAAGCTGCCCGTGAACTAGCTGCACTAGTTGTCGATGGACTAAACAACCCAATCTAGTGACCGTTCGAGAAATACGTCTCTACGGAGACCCTGTCCTTCGTACCGCCTGTTCGATAATTGAGCAAATCACGCCGAGCATTCACGAATTGGTGCAAGACCTTCTTGATACCACCCAATTGCCAGGCCGAGCCGGCGTAGCCGCGCCTCAAATTGGAGTAAATCTAAGGGTGTTCAGCTTTAACGTTCACGGTGAACTTGGCTATCTAATAAATCCCAAAATCGTTGAGTTATCGGGGGACCCAACCGAAATTGACGAGGGCTGCTTGTCTGTGCCAGGGCTTTGGGAAAAGACTTTACGCTACCCGAATGCAGTTGCCGAAGGCATCAACCTAAACGGGGACTTGGTTAGAGTCTCAGGTGCTGGATTGTTGGCCCAAGCACTGCAGCACGAATGCGACCACTTAGACGGCAAGGTCTATCTGGATCGATTATCGGTTCAGGGCCGAAAAGTAGCCATGCGAAAACTGCGAGAAACCGACTGGTTCTAGAAGTTGACCGCGCGGTCGATGTTTCCTTTACCATCGGCATAAAGGTCAGCAATTTCTTTTGCAAAATCCCTAGCAACTGCTTCACGCTTAATTTTGAGGCTTGGAGTTAGGTGACCGGAAGCCTCGGTAAGTTCGGCATTAATGATCACGAACTTTCGAATCGATTCGGCAGTTGAAAAATTCTTGTTGACGAGATCGATTGCCGCCTGTACTTCACGCAATATCAGCGGGTCGTTTGCCGCTTGTTCGAGCGTTAACTTTTCATCTCCGCCGTGATTCTTGAGCCAGGTCGGTAGCATTTCTGAATCAAGCGAAACCAACGCGCTCACGAATGGCTTCTTGTCTCCAACCACCACCACCTGCCCGATTAGCGGGTGAGAGCGCAAAGGGTCCTCTAGGCCTGCTGGCGCAACATTTTTACCTCCCGCAGTTACCAAGAGTTCTTTCTTGCGACCGGTGATGGATAGGAATCCGTCCGAGTCAAGCTCACCGATATCTCCGGTGCGGAACCACTCGCCGTCAAATGCTTCAGCGGTGGCGGCAGGGTTTCTCCAGTAGCCGCGCATGATGTTGTTTCCACGAAGCAGGATTTCGCCGTCGTTAGCTATTTTCACGCCACAACCTGGAAGGGTTCGACCAATCTTTCCAATCTTGATTTGGCTTGGACGTGCAATCATCGCTGGTGCTGTGGTTTCGGTTAGGCCATAGCCTTCCAAAACTGTGAGGCCAATGCCGGCAAAGAAGTAGCCGAGACGCGAACCAAGAGGCGCACCACCGGAAATTGCGAATCGAAGCTTGCCACCCATGGCTGCGCGAATTTTTCGGTAGACCAAAACATCGAAGAGTGAGTGCTTCAAGTTGGTTGCGAAACGAACTTTGCCAAACTCTTCTTTTTCCTTTGCGTACTCGATCGCAGCTACGGCAGCTTCCCTGAAGATATCTCCCTTGCCGCCAGCCTCTGCCTTTTGCTCGGCCGCGTTGTAGACCTTCTCAAATACTCGAGGAACAGCTAGTAAGAAATCTGGTTTGAATGAGACCATGGCTGGACCGACATCTTTAGCGTCGGCCTTATGCCCAACTCGAATGCCAGCATGGATCGCCAAAACCTCAACGAAACGTGCAAAGACGTGAGCAAGGGGTAGGAACAGTAGGGTGCTTCGGCCAGGCTGAAGTACCTCTGGAAGTTCGAGCATTGCGTTCTTGCTTAGCTCGACAAACCCGCGGTGTAACAACTCGCAACCCTTAGGGATTCCAGTTGTACCAGAAGTGTAGATAATGGTGGCGAGATCGTAAAGTCCGGCGCGAGTGCGTCGAAGTTCAAGAGTCTCATTGTCGATGTCGTGGCCACGTTGAATTAGTAATTCAATTACGCCTTCATCGAGTCGCCAAACTTGCCTGGCAAGTGGAACAGATGCCTTGATGGTCTCAAATCGATCTTGGTGCTCCGAGGTTTCTAGGAAAACGGCCACCGAGTCGCTGTCCGAAAGTATCCAATGCATTTGCGTCGGAGAAGAACTTTCGTAAATCGGGACAGAAATTCCACCGGCGAACCAAATGGCGAAATCAATCAGGGTCCATTCGTAACGCGTGCGGCTCATAATTGCCACGGCTTGACCGGGTTGAATTCCAGACGCGATCAATCCCTTGGCCACGCCAACAACCTGAGAATAGAACTCTTCTGCGGTTATATTGTGCCAAGTGCCATCAGACTGCTCTGTCGCAAACAGGGGGAGCTTCGGATTCGCGGCTAC
Source organism: Microbacteriaceae bacterium (assembly GCA_947447395.1). Taxonomy (GTDB): domain Bacteria; phylum Actinomycetota; class Actinomycetes; order Actinomycetales; family Microbacteriaceae; genus Rhodoluna. The sequence goes on from CANFJH010000004.1 coordinate 27,813, forward strand.
GCGGTCAACCAAAAGATCGGTGATATTGGTCGAATTGCTAGAAACCACAATCGGGTCAATATCGTAGGTTTTCAATGGTTCCTTCTTTGTTTTATGCTTCCTCAAACTCTACGACCTCAGGCGCCTGTTTAAGGGCTTAAACTTGTGAAGCCTAATCTTCTTCAATCGAATCGTTATCTAAGGAATAACCCATGCATGCAATCGGTATCGACATTGGCGGAACCAAAATCGCTGGTGCGCTGGTTAGTCCTTCCGGGGAAATTGTTCGCGAACTTCGAGTACCTACCCCAGCAACGGACCCCGATGCCATTGCCGATGCAGTAGTTGGGTTGATTCAAGAGCTCAGCGATGGGGTGGAGGTTGGTGCGGCAGGCGTGGCGGCTGCCGGCTTTGTAGATGCCGCACGGGCAAACATCGTTTACGCACCAAATCTTTCTTGGCGCAACGAGCCGTTTAAGGCCAAACTTGAATCCAAGTTGGACATTCCTGTTTTTATTGACAATGATGCCAACGCTGCCGGCTGGGCAGAATACCGTTTCGGTGCGGGTAGAAGCTACCGTCACATGGTCATGCTCACCATCGGTACCGGTGTGGGTGGCGCAATTATCACCGACGGCCGATTGCTTCGCGGCGGTTTTGGTGTTGCGGCAGAACTGGGGCACATTCGCCACATTCCAAATGGGCGACTATGTGGCTGCGGTCGTCACGGTTGCATCGAGCAGTATGGTTCGGGAACTGCACTGTTGCGAAGCGCAATTGAATTGGCAACCTCTGAATCAGACAAGGGTGCGCGGCTTTCCGAACTTATGCACGAAAACCAGGGTGAGCTAACTGGTGCACAGGTTTATCAGGCAATTCAAGAAGGTGACCCTGGAGCGCTGGAATTACTTCGAGACCTTGGCATTGCTCTAGGTAAAACTATTGCTACGATCGCAGCTGTACTGGACCCAGAAATAGTGGTAATTGGGGGTGGAGTCAGCGCCGCAGGAGATTTATTACTCGGACCAATGCGCGAGGCTTACCTAGGTTCTTTATCGGCCCGAGGATTTCGTCCGGAGTTGAAAATTGAAACTGCTCAATTCGTAAATGACGCCGGAGTTGTTGGGGCCGCCGATCTGGCACGCCAAGAACTCACTGGTCGCTAAACTAATAAGGTTGATTGGAGGTTTAGGGATGGCTTATTTCATCTTGAAAAACTTCCTGCTCGGACCAATTTTGAAGGCGCTCTTTCGCCCATGGGTTCGTGGAATGGAAAACATTCCAACTACCGGACCAGTCATTTTGGCAAGCAACCACCTCTCATTTTCAGACTCCATTTTTTTGCCACTCCAGGCGCGTCGCCCAGTGGTTTTCCTAGCGAAGAGTGAGTACTTCACTGGTAAGGGCATCAAAGGCGCTCTATCGCGCTGGTTCTTCAAGTCCACCGGCCAACTTCCAATCGATCGCTCGGGTGGAAAAGCGTCAGAAGCTTCACTTAACACGGGTCTACGAGTGCTTAGCCAGGGCCAGGTTCTCGGCATTTATCCCGAAGGAACCCGCTCGCCAGACGGCCGGCTATTTCGCGGTAGAACCGGTATCGCGCGCATGGCCCTTGAATCAAAGGTGCCGGTAATTCCAGTTGCGATGATTGACACCGAAAAGGTCCAACCAATCGGAAGAAAGCTTCCTCGAATTAGGCGCATCGGAATCATTGTTGGTAAACCATTAGATTTCTCGAGATTCGATGGCATGGAGGGCGACCGAGTAATCCTCCGAGCAGTCACCGATGAAATCATGTATGAGCTCATGAAGCTCAGCGGCCAAGAATACGTAGACACATACGCTTCGACTTTGAAAGAAAAACGCGCCAGAACGCGCTAGGGAGAAAACTCAAACTTATGAATGACATTCTGACCGGCTTAGACCACCACGCGACTTTGCCAGCCCTGCAGCAGCCGATTTGGCCTGATGCCGCTGAAGTCCTCAAGGTTCGCGCTGAACTAGCTAAGCAACCACCTTTGGTTTTTGCCGGAGAAGTTGACCAGTTGCGAAACCGTCTAGCCGATGCAGCCGCGGGTAAAGCCTTCTTGTTGCAAGGTGGCGACTGTGCGGAAACTTTCGCCGATGCCACCGCTGATCGGATACGAAACCGAGTAAAGACATTGCTCCAGATGGCCGTCGTGCTTACCTATGGAGCATCTATGCCGGTTGTGAAGATGGGTCGAATGGCTGGTCAGTTCGCTAAGCCTCGCTCATCAAACGATGAGACTCGTGGAGAAATCACACTTCCTGCCTACCGTGGCGATGCCGTAAACGGCTATGACTTTACCCCGGAATCTCGCGCGAACGATCCTTGGCGCATGCTGAAGGCCTACAACACCTCCGCTTCAACTTTGAACCTAATCCGCGCGTTCACCCAGGGTGGATTCGCCGACTTGCGTTCGGTTCACGAATGGAACCGCGGATTCAGCGAGAACCCTGCCAACGCTCGTTATGAGTCGCTGGCCAAGGAAATCGATCGCGCAATCAAGTTCATGGCCGCTTGTGGCGCAGACTTTGAGTCGCTTCGCACCACCGAGTTTTATGTAAGCCACGAGGCCCTGCTTCTAGATTACGAACGCCCAATGACTCGAATAGATTCGCGTACCGGAAACCCATACGACACCAGCGGTCACATGGTTTGGATTGGTGAGCGCACCCGTCAGCTAGAAAACGCGCACGTTGATTTCCTTTCCCGAGTTCGAAACCCGATCGGTGTAAAGCTCGGCCCAACTACTTCTGTAGAAGACGCTAAGGCGCTAATCGAGAAACTTGATCCTCAGCGTGAACCAGGACGTCTAACATTCATCACTCGAATGGGCGCCGGCAAAATACGTGAAGAACTGCCAAAGTTGGTCGAAGCAGTGCGCGACATGGGTTCCCAGCCACTATGGATCACTGACCCAATGCACGGCAACGGCATTACGACAAAGAATGGCTACAAATCTCGCAGATTTGACGATGTCATGGACGAGGTTCGCGGATTCTTCGAGGTTCACTACGCGGCAGGTACTATTCCTGGCGGAATTCACATTGAACTTACCGGTGACGATGTTGCCGAATGCCTCGGCGGTTCGGAAAAGATTGATGAGTCGACTCTGGAAGAGCGCTACGAGTCGCTTTGTGATCCGCGTCTAAACCACAGTCAGTCCTTGGAACTCGCATTCCTAGTTGCCGAGTCGCTAACCAAGAACTAATTAGTAACGCGCGACCAGCGTGACTGTGTCGCCCACGCGAACTTCGGTTCCTGCAACGGGATTGGTTGACTTTACGTTTTTAATTCCCCATTGGCTATTTGGCAGGTTGGTATCTACCAAAACCTTCAGGCCTAGGTTTTTAAGAATGTCCTGTGCGGCCAAGATTCTTTGACCAACCACATTTGGAAGCGAAATCTTGTTAGTTCCCTTGGACACGGTGAGATCAACCTTTGAACCCTTTGCCAGGTTCAATTGATTTGGGCTTAGGTCGATTACGTTTCCCTTGGCCACCGAGTCACTGAAGGCCTCGGTAATTTTTCCAACATCAAGGCCAACGGCTTGCAAAGCAATTTTTGTGGCGTCTAATGAGAGTCCAGCAACAGCCGGAATCGAGCCAAGCGAAACTTTCAGGTCAATCGAACTACCAATTGGTACCGGCAGCTCATCGCTGCCCGAGAACTCAAAAACCTCCCCGAGTGGCGCTGCGTTGAATGAAGAAGTCACGTTTCCCAAAACAAAACCAGACCCAACCAACGTTGCCGTTGCATCAGCCAAGTTTTTACCGGTCAGCGTTGGAACTTTTACCAATTTTGGACCATCGGAAAGATAGAGTTTGATAGTTCCACCATGGGCAATGTATCCACCGGCAGGTGGATCCGTCCTAGTGATTTTTCCGGCTGGAACCGTTGAAGAATTTTCATGTGCAATGACAAATTTCAAATCCAACGTGGAGAGAGAGCTCTGAGCTTGGGTTTGGCTTCTACCCGAAAGTTGCGGAACTGGCGATAGTGCTCCAGGGCCAGCAGAAAAGTACCAACCTCCGACACCGCCGAGGATCAAAACTATGACGGTGATGATTGCAAACGGCAGTAATTTGCGCTTTTGTGGAACGTTTTCGAATGCCGACGATTCTTCGAAAGTATGACCAGTCGATAACACTTCGGTTAATTGAGGACCGCCAGATATTGGGCTGAGCACTTTCGTGTGATTGTCAGCCAAGTCAACCCTCTTGAATAGTTCCAATAGCGCCTGAGCGTCTACAGGGCGGTTAGCCGGGATTGGTTCGGTAGCCGCAAGTACGATTCGATCGAGGCTGACGGGAATATCAGCGTTCACAAGGCTTGGTGATGGTACTCGCGAGTTTGCGTGCTGGTAGGCAACCTGCATGCTCTGTTCGCCGGAGTACGGGCGTTTGCCAGTCAACATTTCGTAGAGCATGATTCCGCAGGCGTAGACGTCGGTGGCCTGCGTGGCAGCTCCGCCTGTGACGAGTTCGGGGGCCATGTAGCCAACAGTGCCTAGCACGTCCTTGGCTTCCGTGCGGTTGTCCACAGTTCTAGCGAGACCGAAGTCGCTTAGTTTGATACGGCCTTCGTTGCTGAGGAGAATGTTCTCTGGCTTGATGTCTCGGTGAATAATCCCGGCGCGGTGGGCGGCGCCTAGACCTTCGAGTACGGCCTCCATGAGTTCAACCGCACGGTCGGCATCGATGGTGTGAAAGTCATCTAAAACATGTCTGAGAGTGGTTCCAGTAACTAGTTCCAGAACGAGGTAGGTGAACTCACCATGTTGTCCTTGGTCATAGATGTTGACCAGGTTCGGGTGGTTTAGGGCCGCGGCAACTCGGGCTTCGGTTAGGAATTTCTGGCGAAAAGTTTCATCACCGCTGAGATTCGATGCCAGCACCTTGATAGCAACCGATCGGTGTAATTGCAGATCCAGGGCCTCATAGACACTCGCCATTCCGCCGTGCGCCAAAAGTCTCTGAATTCGGTAACGACCGGAAAGTTCAGTGTTTTGGGGGATTGGAGAGTTTGTCATGGCTACACCAATATGCTCACACATAAAGAAATCTTTTCCAGTAAGGCGTTAGGTGTGGCAATCTAAGAGTGTGAGTGATGTATTTGAAAGCGTTTCCGAATGGCTAACCGTTCCTGAAGTTGCCGACCGTCTAGGTATAGTTCCCGGAAAGGTTAGACGCCTAATCGAAGAGCATGCCCTGTTTGTAGTTGTTCGTGACGGGATCAAATACGTTCCAGGTCACCTGATTGTGAATGGTGAACCTTTACCTTCGATTCCAGGAACCATCAGTGTCCTTATCGATGCTGGTTTCAGCATCGACGGCGCGATTGAGTGGATTTACACCCCTGAAGACTCGATTGGAAATGCGCCGATTGAATCGCTGCTGGCCGGTCGCAAATCGGAAGTTCGCCGGATCGCTCAGTCGCTAGCTTTCTAGCTGTCGCGGTTCACAACTTTTAGAGCAAGCTTTTCGAGCTGTTCCTTGCCATATGGGTCGAGTTGAAGCTGCTTCAGTGCAACCAAACTTTCAGTTCCCAATTCCGCAATCATCTGTTCAACCTTCGCAAGCGCCCCGGAACCGCGAATGGTCTCTTGAAGCAAACGAACCTGCTCATTAGTGAGTTCCCGGTTGGACATCAATTCGTCGAAAAGTTTGACGGTAGAAAGTCCCAAACCCTGCCTGGCCAACGCCACAAGGACCGTGCGCTTACCTTCTCGTAGGTCATCTCCAGCGGGTTTTCCAGTCACCTCGGGAGCACCAAAAACACCTAGGACGTCGTCTCTCAGCTGAAATGCCAAACCGAGTGGGATCGCAAATGCAGATAATCCTCTAAGCGTTTCCGGGGAGGCTCCAGAAAATGCTGCACCAATTTGCAGCGGTGCCTCAATGCTGTATTTGGCGGTCTTGTAAAGCATGACCCTATTTGCGCGACCGATGGCTTCATCTGGTGAGCGGGTGGGGCCAGCATTTTCTTCGAGAACGTCCAGGTATTGACCCGCCATTACTTCAACGCGCATCTTGGCAAATTCGTCGCGGCAGTTCCATGCGATGGTGCTAGATGGCGATCTTCTGACTGCCGCGTCAAATAGTTCTGAACTCCAGCCAAGCATCAGATCTCCGGCTAATACCGAGCCTGCTTGACCGAACCTGGTTGCCGAACCAGCCCATCCGTTTAGTTGGTGCAGCTGTTCAAATCTTTTGTGAACCGCAGGGGAGCCGCGCCGGCTGTCAGAGTTATCCAGCAGGTCGTCGTGCACCAACGCCGCGGCATGAAACATTTCAAGCGCCGCGCAGATGTCAACTAGGGCAGCGGCACTTCGTTCCTTGTCGGCTTCCGTCAGAGTATTTTCGTTGATCGCCAGGCACGAAGCCCAAGACCAATAGGCGAAAAGGGCCCGAAACCTTTTACCACCCGTCAGTAGGCCTTGGATGAAGTCGATGACTTGAGTAAGTTCAGGATCAATTTCCCCCAGCTGGGCGCGGCGAGCCACACAGAACTCGTTCAGTCGACGTTCGACTAGGTCTACAAGGGTTGCGCTCTCGCTCATGTGTCTAGCCTAGACCCCCATACAATTGGGTTATGGGACTCTCGGAACGCGAACAGGCACTTTTAGATGAGCTTGAGCAAAGCCTGACCGGCACCTCCGCGTCTAAGAAATCAAAAAATCTTTCGCGAGGAAATGTTTCTGCTAAGCGAGTCATAGCTGGTGCTTTGGTTTTGGTAGCTGGTTTGTCGGTGCTTTTAGCTGGCGTTATGAACCGGGCCATGGGCGTTGGTGTTATTGGTTTCACCTTCATGGTTGCAGGCGCCTATCTTGCCGCCTCCACTTCGCGATCAAAATAACTTCTTTTTCACTCGAATTTGACCTTCGGGTCATTTTTTTTGCCCAAAATGTCAAAATTTTCTAAAAATCACTCCATTTTCCACCACCTTCCCTATCCCTTTTAGTTATTGACTTGTTATCAAAAAACACCCGAGAAATGACTCGATTTTGGCGTGTTTTGACTTGTTTGTGGTGTAAAGTGGAGGTATTAGGAGCTCACGACCACAGAGGGGAGGATGAGATGACTTTTAGCGGACAGTCCCAGCCAAAGCTGGATGAGAAGGGTCGCCTAATTCTTCCTGCAAAATGGCGTGAATCGCTCGGTGACGGCATTTACCTAACCAAGGGCCAAGACCGCTGTGTTTCGATGTACACGGCGACCGAGTTCTCAAAGATTTCCGAGCGCCTCGAGAGTGCACGTCAGACCACCAAAGCCGCTCGATTCTTCGTTCGCAACTTCATGGCTTCTGCCGAAAGTGAAGCACCGGACAAGCAGGGTCGAATAACCATCCCTGGCCACTTGCGTGAGTACGCAGGTCTGGGTCGAGAACTGATTCTTGCTGGTGTAAACAATCGCATCGAAATTTGGGACCTAGCAACCTGGAATGACTTCATGGCACAGCAGGATTCTGAATTTTCAGACCTCGACGAGGAGGTGATCCCTGGAATTTTCTAGGGAACGCCGTGTCTAAGCAAATAAACGAACTTCACACCCCAGTCGCACTTGAATATGCACTCGAGATGCTCGGGCCAGCCCTGAGCGGCTCGGCACCGGTGTTAGTAGACGGAACTCTTGGCTTGGGCGGCCACACGGAAGCTTTTCTAGAGAAATTTGAAAATCTAACTGTCATCGGAATCGACCGAGATGAAAAAGCTCTTGAGCTTGCCGCCACGAGGCTTGCTAGATTCGGCAATCGGGTTCGTTTTGCGCACGCTCTCTATAGCGAAGTCCTAGAGGTTGTTTCGGAGCAAGGGTTCAACTCAGTGGATGCAATCCTCCTTGACTTAGGTGTTTCTTCGATGCAACTAGATGAAGCCACTCGCGGGTTCGCCTATTCATTCGATGCACCTTTAGACATGCGAATGAACCAACATTCCGGAATCACCGCGGCTGAAGTGCTCAACAACTATTCAGAAAATGAACTGGCTCGAATTTTCAAGGAATATGGCGAAGAGCGCCATGCCAAGCAGGTTGCCAAGGAAGTTGTTCAGCGTCGCCAGGTCAAGCCATTTGCCTCAAGTGCGGATTTAGCTGCATTGGTTGGCAAGATTGTCCCTTATATTCCTGGCAAGACCAGCGGACACCCTGCAAAGCGAATCTTTCAAGCTCTTCGGGTTGAGGTAAACGGCGAACTTGCAATTCTTGAAGACACTATCCCTTCAGCCATCCAGGCTCTAAAAGTTGGCGGGCGCATTTTGGTCATGTCGTACCACTCGCTTGAAGACGGAATCGTGAAATCAGCGATGGTGAGAGCCGCAACTTCTCAAACACCTATCGAAATGCCAATTGAACTTCCGGAGCACGCACCTGTAATTCGCATGCTCACGAAGGGCACCGCTGTAGCCAGCGACGCCGAGAAACTAGCCAACCCAAGAGCCGCATCGGTAAGGATGCGTGCAGCCGAGAAGATCCGAGAAGCAGCATGAGCGCACTAAGAGCAGCCACCAAGAGCATCAACCCTCGTTCGAGTGTCAGGGTCTTAGGCAATCTCAACCAATCAAAGGTCAAGCTTGCAATCATCATGCTGGTAGGGCTAGTCGCCATTCAGGTTTTGCACGTATTAATGGGTGGTTTTACCGCACAGTTCACCTATGAAATTTCACACCTAAAGTCTGAGAGCCGAACTCTGAGCACCCAGGCCGATGTGCTGAACTCCGAGGTTACTTCACTTTCTTCAAACCAAAACTTGGTGAATGTTGCTCACTCGTTAGGCATGGTTTCGAACGTAAACCCAGTGTTCCTTCGCCTAAGCGATGGCACTGTGATTGGTAAGCCTCGCCGCGCGCAGGCAAACGAACGAACAATTTCGAGCAACTTGGTACCAAATGCCGCCATGACTACCGACACCAACACGAAGAACCTAACCCTGCAGAACACAGACCGCGTGTTAGCGTCGAGTACGTCATCAGTGGCGGTGGCATCGGGTGCAACGGGCTCGATCCAGGCGTCTCCAACTAACTAGCAATCGGGTAGGCAAGAATGAGTTTGCTACCGCCCAACCAAGAACGTCAACGTTTTGGAATTTTGCGCTTAATCGTTGCTGGCTTTTTAGTACTTTTTGTATTGCACCTCTTGGATCTTCAAGTTGTTAATGCCGGAAGCATCAACAAGGTGAGTCTTGAGAACCGGCAAAAAACCCGTGTTATTGAGGCGGCTCGCGGATCAATTTTCGACAAAGACGGAAATGTGCTCGCTCGATCGGTTTTTAGCTATGACGTAAACGTCGCCCCCGTAAACGTTGGTCCAATCACTCGCGATGTTGATGGTGCCTCAGTGACGCTGTCGGTTGATCAAATTGCTGGTCAACTTGCCGACATTTTGCAAATGGACAAAAACGAATTACTTCGCAAACTTGCGGGAACCGGACAGTATGCAAACTTGAAAAAGCGGGTAGACGCTTCGGTTTACTCGCAGATAAACAGCCTCAATATTCCATGGATTTACTTTGATTCCCATCTTTCACGTGTCTATCCAAACGGCGCTGTTGCTGGAAACTTACTTGGTTTCATCACTTCCGACGGAAATACCAAGGCTGGTCTCGAAAACAAGATGAATGCCTGCCTAGCGGGCGTTGATGGCAAAGAAACCTACGAGCAGGGCGTTGACGGCATCCGAATTCCGGATAGCGCAGTAGTTGCCAAACAAGCTAAAAATGGGGGCGACCTAAAACTTACGCTAGATACCAACCTGCAATATTTCTCGCAGCAGGTTTTGGAAACCGCAGTTAAGAACGAACGAGCCGACTACGGCACGGCTGTCGTCGTGGAAGCCGCCACTGGAAAACTGTTGGTTGCGGCTGAAGCACCAACTGTTGATCCAAACAATCCTGGCGCTGCCATTGAACGCGATCGCCAAGCAAAGGTTTTCAACTATTCATATGAGCCTGGTTCGACCATGAAAATGATTACTGCGGCCACGGCGATTGATGTTGGAGCTGCGACTCCGGAGACTAAGGTTATTGCCCCCTATAAGGTCAAAATGCCTTGGGGACTTTGGATTAAAGACTCCCACGTTCATCCGCCCATGAAATTGACCTTGGCTGGAATTTTGCGCGACAGTTCCAATACTGGAATCATTCAGATTGGTGCCAAAGTTTCACGTAGCGTCCGTGTTTCTTACATGAAGAAATTCGGTCTCGGCACTGCCACTTCACTTCATATGGAGGGTGAGTCTGGCGGTATGTTGGGAGACACCAAGAATTGGGACCTTCAGACCGACAAAAACAGTATGTTTGGTCAAGGTATCGCCGTAACACCAGTACAGATGGCTTACGCATACCAGGCAATTGCCAATGGTGGAGTTCGACTCTCACCTGAGCTTTTTGAAGGTTGTAAGGCAGCCGATGGATCAGTCACAAATTATCCCGTAGGGCAGCCCGTCAGAGTGGTTTCTCCTGCGACTGCCCGTTCGACCATAGACATGCTTGAAAAAGTAGTTGAGCAGGGTGGCATCGGAAAAACTGCTGCAATCGCTGGTTACCGTGTCGCGGGAAAGAGCGGAACTGCTCAGATTAAGGAAGGAAACCGATACGGTAATTTGTATGCGATTTCCTTTATCGGTATGGCTCCAGCAGAGTCGCCAAAATACGTGGTGGCAGTAATGCTTTACAAGTCACGGCGAACCACTAGCTCGATCGGCGCCACACCAGTATTTAAGCAAATCATGCAACAGGTTCTACGTGCATATCGAGTGCCACCATCAACCACCAAATCAAAGAACATCGCAACGGAGTGGAAGTAGATGTTAGAGCAAATTCCTCCAATCTTGCGGCCCGATTTCGTAAAGCCAGTTTCATTGAAACAACTTGTAAACGGCTGTGGTTTGTTATTGGTGACTGGTGATTTAGAAACCTCAGTTACGGGTATCAGCATGAATACCGGTGATTTGCGTGTAGGAGATATTTTTATCGCCATGCCTGGAGCGAAAACACACGGTGCGAACTTTGCGGCAAAGGCCATCGAAAACGGTGCTGTGGCTATTGTTTCCGATAGGGCTGGATTGGACATTATCGGTACCACCGGCGTGCCAACTTTGGAACTGCCGACTCCTCGTTTGCACTTGGGCGCTTTGGCAGCGTTCGTCTATGGGAACCTGCCCGAGGCGATGCCGAAACTGTTTGCAACCACCGGCACTAACGGAAAAACTTCCACCACTTACATTTTGGAAGCAATGCTTCGGCAATTAGGCGAAGTAACCGGCCTTACTTCAACCGCAGAGCGTCACATTGCCGGTGAGGTCATTGTCAGTAGGCTCACCACGCCAGAGTCAACCGAAATGCATGCCCTCATCGCAAGAATGCGGGAAAAAGCCGTGACTTCGGTGGCCATTGAAGTTTCAGCACAAGCCCTGACTCAGCATCGTGTAGACGGATTGCTATTTGACGTTGCCGGGTTTACCAACCTGAGTCACGATCACTTGGACGACTACGACGACATGGCTCATTATCTGGCGGCTAAGGCAGAACTTTTCCAACCATCGCGCGCTAATCGCGGTGTGGTTAGCCTCGATTCAGACTATGCCAAAGAGTTTCTTGGGCTGGCAACGATTCCGTGTGTCACTGTTAGCTACCGCGACGATGTAAATGCCGATTATCAGGTTTTCGTTACCGAAGAGCTACCGGGTAAAACCTCGTTTGAGGTACAGCTACCTAGCGGCAGTCGAATCTCGAGTTCGCTACCAATTATTGGCGCCCACATGGCTTCGAATGCCGGCCTTGCTATTGCCATGCTGGTTCAGGCTGGTTTCAGCGAACAACGTATTGCCGAGGCAATCGCTAACGGTGTTGATTGCTACCTTCCAGGTCGAACTGAATTGGTTTCAACAGAAGGTGCCCCAGCGGTATTCGTGGATTTCGGACACAGTCCGGATGCCTTCTTGAACACTCTAAAGGCGGTACGAAAAGTGACCAAGGGCCGAGTCTTGATGCTTTTTGGTGCCGATGGCGATCGCGACTCCAGCAAGCGTCCTGCAATGGCTCAAGTAGCAGTAAACAACAGCGACATTTTGGTCATCACCGATCATCACCCACGGTTTGAAGACGCCGCATCAATTCGAGCCGGGCTTGTGGCAGAGGCTCGGGCTTCTAAGCCTGAGGGCGAAATTTACGAAGTGAGTCCACCGGAGGATGCAATCGTAAAGGCGGTTTCACTGGTGAAACCTGGCGACTCGATCCTGTGGGCCGGACCCGGCCACCAAGACTACCGAGACATCCGTGGTGTGAGAACCCCTTACAGCGCTAGAGCGTTGGCAAGGCAGGCACTGAAAGATGCCGGTTGGTAAATGATTTCCCTTACTCTTTCCGAGATTGCTCAAATGGTAAACGGACGACTGGTCGGTTTAGACGCCAATGTATTTGGTTCCGTTGAAACTGATTCGCGTTTGATTTCGGCAGGAGCAATTTTTGTTGCCAAACCTGGTGAAATTACCGACGGGCATAACTTTTTGGAAAGCGCTTTTCATTTGGGAGCCGTAGGCGCAATCGTTGAGAGTGTCGATTCAAGGATAAAGTTCGGGCAAATTCTTGTCGAAGATTCGGTGGTGGCGTTGGGTCTTCTAGCCAAAGCCGTACTTGCAAAGGTTAGAGCTAGTGGAAATCTCCAAGTTATTGGCATTACCGGTTCGAATGGCAAAACCAGCACAAAGAACATGCTCAGAACGGTGCTCTCGCAGTTTGGCAATGTCGTTGCGCCGATTGAGTCTTATAACAACGAGGTTGGCGCACCTATTTCGGTACTGAAAATCGATGAAGGTACCGACTTTTTGGTAGCTGAACTTGGCGCCGGAGGTGTGGGTAGCATCGCCTACTTAGCAGACATCACAAAGCCGAATATTGGGGCAGTTCTTAAGGTTGGGTTGGCGCACGCTGGGGCGTTTGGCGGAATTGAAGTCACTTCAAAAATTAAGGCCGAATTGGTTCTTGCTCTGGGAAGCGATGACACCTTCGTTTATAACGGCGACGACGGTGAGGTCGTTGAAATGACCAAGCTAACCTCCGCGAAAAAACTATCGTTTGGAACCAACTCAAACTCCGACATTTATTTTGACAACGTGTCGCTATCTATGGGTGGAACTGCCGCGGATATTCACTATCCAGGTGGTGAAACGGCGAGACTTACTCTAAAGATCCTCGGCGAACATCAAATGATGAATGCCACTGCGGCAATTTCGATTTCTGAGCAACTTGGTTTAGGTCGAGCCAAAGTTCGGGCAGCACTTGCGTCCATGGATTTGGCAGAGCGCTGGCGAATGCAACTCACTAATCGCGCCGATGGTATTTCAGTGATAAATGATGCCTATAACGCTTCCCCAGATTCCATGAAAGCGGCTCTTCAAACGCTCGCACACCTCGGTAAGTCGGGTCGCAGGACCATCGCGGTACTGGGCGAAATGGCAGAACTTGGTGAGTATTCGCGAAGCGCCCACGACGAGGTCGGGCGACTGGTGGTTCGCTATAACATCGATCAACTCGTAGTCATAGGTGTGGGTGCAAAGTTGATCCACATGGGTGCCATGTTTGAAGGTTCGTGGGACGGCGAATCGGTTTATTTTGAGTCAAGCTCCGAGGCTTTGGATTACATTCGTGGAATGCTTGTCTCTGGAGACATTGTCTTGGTTAAATCGTCTAAATCTGCGAACTTGCGTCACTTAGGCGATGACCTATTGGAGGTGCAGTCTTGAGATCAATCATTATGGCCGGAGCCATTGCCTTAGTGTTCACGCTGTTTGCGACTCCCGCATTTATTTGGCTTTTCAAAAAGATTGGTTGGGGTCAGTTCATTCGCGATGACGGGCCAAAGTCTCACCACACCAAACGCGGCACTCCAACCATGGGTGGAATTGCAATCATTCTCGGAGCGGTTCTAGGCGTTTTCGCTGGAAAGCTGATTAATGGTGAATCGATAAGTAATTCGGCACTTTTGGTGTTGTTTATGATGGTTGGACTCGGCCTAGTCGGTTTTGCAGATGATTTCATCAAGACTCACAAGCAGAGGTCGTTGGGGTTATCCGGTTGGGCAAAGATTGCCGGCCAAGGCGTAGTTGCCATTATCTTCGCGATTTTGGCGCTTCAGCTAAAAGATTCAAACGGTTGGTCTCCAGCCTCACCAGCGATTTCGGTAACGCGAGACACATCGATAAATCTCATGGCCTGGGGCACCGGTATCGGGATGGTTCTGTTCGTTATTTGGATTTACTTTTTGGTGGCATCAACTTCAAATGGTGTAAACATTGCCGATGGTTTAGATGGCCTAGCAACCGGTTCTACTGCCATGGCGATTGGTGCCTACGCGATCATTGGGTTCTGGCAATTCAACAACTCCTGCTTTCGTTTGCCAGACTTACACAATTGCTACGACGTTAAGGATTCTCTAGATCTTGCTGTTGTTGCTTCGGCGGTAGTTGGTTCGCTAATTGGTTTCCTATGGTGGAACACTTCACCAGCTCAAATCTTTATGGGCGACACTGGGTCTCTAGGTCTGGGTGGCGCTTTAGCCGCGTTGGCAATTCTTACTCGCACCGAATTGCTACTCGTTCCAATTGGTGGCCTATTCGTGATTGTTACCGGTTCGGTAATCATTCAACGCGTCTACTTCAAGATCACTAAGTGGCGCACAGGAACCGGTAAACGTGTTTTCCTAATGAGTCCGCTTCATCATCACTTTGAACAAAAAGGTTGGCAACAAATCACCATCGTTGTTCGCTTCTGGTTGATTGGTGCACTCTGTGTTCTCTCGGGTGTCGGCTTGTTCTATCTCGAATGGACCTATGCCTAAATCATGCCAAGCCTTGATCACCTAACAAGCTGGCACTCGGATTGGAAAAATCTCCGAGTGGTCGTTTATGGTCTCGGTGTTTCAGGTTTCTCAGTTGCAGATACTCTTGCCGAGTTAGGAGCACAAGTCCTTGTTTTGGCGAAGAACGCTGAACCGGAGTATCTAGATTTACTTTCAGTATTAGGCGTGCCCGCTTTGGTTGGTGCAGATGCCGAGAAATTCGAAACTGCACTCACTGATTTTGCTCCTCAACTAGTAGTGACTTCACCTGGATTTCGGCCAGACTCGAAACCAATTCTCTGGGCTTCTAACCAGGGTTTACCAATCTGGACCGACATAGATCTTGCTTGGAGATTGCGAGACAAGGTGGGGCGTCCTGCCGACTGGCTATGCGTTACAGGCACAAATGGTAAAACCACCACAGTTCAATTGGCAACGCATATTCTTCGTGAGGCGGGGCTTAGAGCTGAAGCCTGCGGCAACATTGGATTGCCAATTTTGGACTGTATTCGCAACGAAGTGGGCTACGACGTCCTAGTCGTCGAGTTATCGAGTTTTCAACTTCACTACCTAGGTGAAATTAAGCCATTTGCTTCGGTTATATTGAACCTCGATCTCGATCATCTTGACTGGCACGGTTCCTTGGACGCCTATAAGGCAGCCAAGGGAAAGGTCTACGAAAATGTTGAAGCCGCGTGCGTGTTTAACGCCAACGACGAGGTGACAATCAGGTTGGTAGAGCAGGCGGATGTTCAGGAGGGTGCCAGAGCAATCGGTTTCACGCTTGGCTTTCCAGCCGCGTCAAACGTTGGCTACACCGACGGAATGCTGGTAGACAACGCCTATTCTCCAAATCGTTCGAACAAGGAAATTGAATGCCTTGCCGAAATAACCGATATCGAAAACATCGGCGTAGTCACGAAACATTTGTTGCAAAACATTGCAGCTGCTTCCGCGCTTGTGAGAGCTTTTGGTGTTCCAGCCTCTGCGATTTCAAGAGGGGTTTCTACGTTTCGTTTGGATGCTCACCGAATAGAAGTAGTGCTCGAAGACTCTGGAATTTGCTGGGTAGATGATTCGAAAGCCACTAATCCACATGCGGCATCGGCATCGCTCAGCTCATTTCATTCGGTTGTTTGGATTGTTGGAGGGTTACTCAAAGGCGTTGACATTACTCCTTTGGTTGCTGAAAACCACAAGCGATTGAAGGCAGCAATCGTCATTGGTGTAGATCGCTCTGCGGTGCTTGCCGCACTAGCCGACAAGGCTCCAGGCGTTCCAGTGGTTGAAATTGGCTCAGGCGAAGATGTCATGGCACGAGCGGTTGCTGCGGCAAACGGCTTTGCGGCTAGCGGAGACACAGTACTGCTGGCACCTTCGAGTGCCTCAATGGATCAATTCAAAGATTATTCGGATCGCGGTAGACAATTTGCCGATGCTGTCAAGGCACTATCTGGGGGAACTCGTGGCTAAAAAAATTCAGGCAAACCAGCTGGTAACCCGAGGTGTTACTAACGCTCGAAACGTCATCGGCACAGTTTTTAGAGGCCAATCGCCGGAGTTCAAAGCGCTTTGGTTGATCATTGTCTTTCTGGCACTATTTGGTGCCTTGATGGTTTATTCATCTTCATACGTTGACTCGGTGAAGAACAATGCAAATCCCTTTGGAGAATTGCGTTCTCAAGCATTCGGCATGATTGGTGGAGCAATTGCACTTATTTGGAGTGCCTACCTAAAGCCTCAAACCGCTAGAAAACTCGGCCCACTTCTTGCAGCCGGATTCATCCTGGCTCAGTTAGCCGTTTTGTTTACTCCACTTGGAGTTTCGGTAAATGGAAACCGCAACTGGCTTTATCTGGGTGTTTTTAGCATCCAACCCTCCGAGTTTCTGAAAATTGCCATGATCATGATGGTTGCCAGTTTCGTGGTTAGCAACCGAAATCAAGACAAGAGCGACCCAAAGTTCTGGACTGCTCCCACAATGGTCTTCGGCGTGCTATTCGTTTTCGTTGGATTGCTCAGTAAAGACATGGGTACCGTCATTGTGATGGCGATCATCCTGGTCGGAATGTATTACTTGGGAGGTTTGCCAGACAAATTGTTGAAATATGTCTTGCTGGCAGGCCTCGGCGGAATACTTTTACTATTTACGATGGGTGGAACCCGTAAAGGTCGAATGCTGGCGTGGCTCTTTCCAAACTCGCCTGACCCTAACCAATACAATTGGCAAGCGGAGCACGGTAAGTGGGCCTTTGCCGCCGGAGGCTTAATTGGAGTCGGCCCTGGCAATTCCAAAATGAAATGGAGTTGGATTCCTGAAGCTCAAAACGACTTCATTTTTGCGATTATCGGCGAAGAGTATGGGCTCATTGGTGCACTTATGGTAATTGGGCTATTCGTATTTTTAGCAATTACACTGTTTCGAATTGCCAAGAAGACCGCTGATTCCTACGAACGCCTGTTTGTTTACGGCGTGACATTTTGGATTATCGGACAGGCCTTCATTAACATCTCTGTTGTTTTGACCATGCTTCCGGTGCTAGGCGTAAATCTACCGCTAATTTCTGCAGGTGGTACGTCTATGGTTGCCACGCTAATGGCTTTAGGTATGGTCATGGGAATCGAACGCAACAACCACCAGAGCCCTCGGCTTCGAGTGATCAGAGGAGCCAAATGACTACCTACCTTCTAGCTGGAGGTGGCACCGGAGGGCATGTAAATCCTCTTTTGGCGCTGGCCGAATGGATCAGAGTAAACGAACCAGACTCGGTGGTACTGGCGTTGGGCACTAAAGAAGGTCTTGAATCGAAGTTAGTTCCGGAGCGCGGTTTCGAACTATTGACGATCGAGCGTTTGCCATTTCCACGGAAACCGAGCCTTTATGCGCTGAAATTCCCGTTCAAGTTTCAAAGAGCGGTCAAAGAAATTCGGAACATTATTTCAGCCAACGCCGTAGATGTCGTGGTCGGCTTTGGTGGCTATGCAAGTGCACCCGCCTATGTGGCAGCTGGAAAAAACAAGATTCCCTTTGTTATTCATGAAGCCAATGCGCTGCCAGGAATGGCCAATCGTTTGGGGGCCAGAAAAGCCTCGGCGCTGGCTGTAGCGTTCAAATCAACCAAATTACCGAGTGCAGTTTTTACCGGAATGCCGCTTCGCGCGGAAATTGAGTCGGCTATTTCACAGGATTCGAAATCGGTTAGTAGGAAACATTTCGGCCTGGATGAAACCACCGCCACACTGCTCGTTACCGGTGGTTCGCTCGGGGCTAGGAGCATCAACGAGGCCGTTTCGGCTTCGGAAAGCGCACTTGACGCTGCCGGAATTCAGGTCTTACATATTGTGGGAAACAAATCGGAACTTCCTGAAGTTCGTACTAAATCATTGGTTCGTCTAAAGTATTGCGATTCTATGGATTTGGCGATTTCGGCTGCCGACTTGGCCATTAGTCGAGCTGGAGCGTCCACCGTTTGTGAGCTTGGAGCATTCGGCCTTCCCAGCATTTTCGTTCCTTATCCGGTTGGAAACGGTGAGCAACGTTTCAATGCTGCCGACCTTGTGGAAGCAGGCGGCGCCCTGGTCGTTGAGGATTCTAATTTCACGTTTGACTATGTTCGTGATCGAGTGATTCCACTTATTTCAAACACGAAATTATTGCATCAGATGGCTAAGGCGGCTAAGGCGGCCAGCATCTCAGACGGTACCAACCGGCTGTACAAATTGGTGCGAAGTGTCTTGCCGACCAATTCGAACCCATCCAAATAGTCTTGAGCAGAGGTAATTTATGATTAAGCCAGATTTTTCACAACCAGTTCCAGCTGACCTAGGGACCGTCCATTTCATTGGTATCGGTGGGTCTGGCATGAGCGGTATCGCGCGAATTTTGATTGGCATGGGGCACAAAGTTACCGGCTCCGACCTTCGCGATACCTCGAATGTGGCGGCACTTCGAGAGCTCGGTGCCACAATTCACATCGGCCATGACGCTTCTCACCTTGGAAATCCAGACACCGTTGTAGTTACCTCTGCGCTTTGGCCAACAAACCCCGAGTACCTGCTGGCGCAGGAGCGAGGAATTCCAGTTCTACACCGCTCTGCAGCGTTGGCATATCTAACTACCAAACATCGCCTGGTTGCTGTGGCTGGAGCTCACGGTAAGACCACAAGCACGGGCATGGTAATAACGGGTTTGCTAAGGCTCGGCGTTGACCCAAGTTTCGTAAATGGTGGTGTGATTGCCGAGTTAGGTTCATCTAGTGCGAGTGGCAAAGATGATCTTTTCATAATTGAAGCCGACGAATCCGATGGTTCATTCCTCCACTACGACACTGCCGTGGCTCTAATTACCAATGTTGACCCAGATCACTTGGATCACTATGGCTCCCTTGAAGCATTTGAGGCAGAGTTTGGCAAATTTGCACAGGGCGCCAAAGAGTTTGTTGCAATTAGTTCGGATGATCCAGGTGCAGTTCGAGTTTCTAACCTGATTCAAAATAAACGCGTTATCAAATTCGGCAAGGCTGCCGGTTCTAACGTCCAACTTTCAAACATCGATGCTTCTGGCGCCAAAGTTTCTTTCACCTTGGAATATGAAGGCGCGGATTATTCTGCAACCCTGAATATTCCAGGTGAACACAATGCAATCAATGCGGCCGGAGCTTTCGCTGTTCTAGTTGGGCTAGGTTTTGACCCAGCAAAGTCACTTGAGGGAATTGCCACGTTCCGCGGAACCGAACGCAGGTTTGAACTTCACGGAACCAATCGTGGTGTGAGTGTTTACGATGATTTCGCTCACCATCCAACCGAAGTTGCAGCCGCACTTAACGCAGCTCGTGCAGTAGTTGGCCCAGGAAAACTTATTACCGTGTTTCAACCACACCTTTATAGTCGCACCAAGTTGATGCACCGTGAATTTGCAGAGGCTTTGGCGCTTAGCGACCAGGTCGTGGTTATGGACATCTATGCCGCCCGCGAAGATCCAGAGCCAGGTGTTACCGGTCAGTTGGTTTCAGATAGCTTCGATGATGCTCAAAAGGTGCATTACGTTCCAACCTGGGACGACGTGCCGGCAGTAGCCGCGAAGTTAGCCAGCGACGGCGATTTCATTATCACCATGGGCTGTGGCGACGTTTACCGAATGGTGCCTGCGCTTCTTGATTCACTAAAGGATTAGTGTTTTGAATCGCCCACCTTCTCGAGCCAATCCAAAGAAATCTAAGGCTTCAGGTAATGTGGTCCCACTTTTTGGCACCAGAGTTTCCAAGTCGGAGAAAGTTGCAAAAGCAACTAAAGTTGCCAGCCCTAGACCCAATTCTAAAATCGTTAGAAAACAATCGAAGCGACTCTTAGAGCATGGAAAAAAAGCTAAGTCGGTTGTAACGTCCTTGCGACCTGGCAATCATTTCGGGCGTAGGGTGACCCTCGGTGTCGTAAGTGCGGTTGTCGGTTTGGCCATTTTGGTTGTCGTTGCCGTGTTTTCCCCTTTGCTTGCCGTCCGCGAGATCGAAATTGTGGGGGCTAACCGGGTATCGGCTGCGTCTATTTTGAAAGACTTAAATTCACTAAAGGGAACTCCGTTACCTCAAATTTCAAGCGACGTTTTGGCAAACAAATTAAGTAAATATCAGCTAATTGATTCGGTCTCGGCCGTTGCCTTACCGCCAAGTAAATTGCGTGTTGTTGTCGTTGAACGCAGTGCCGTAGCGATCGTGAACATTAATGGAATTCAATACCTTTACGACGCCGCGGGAGTGCAAATTGGCAGAGCGGCTTCCTCGGATCACCTGCCTGTAGTTGAAAATGCCGGTAATCCCGCCACTTCGGCAACTTTCTCCCAGGCCATTAAGGTGATTTTGAGCCTACCGATTGATCTTTTGCCGAGGGTGGCACTTATTACTGCAATTTCCAAGGACAACGTGGTTTTGCACCTGAATTCATTCAGTCAAAAAATCCTTTGGGGGGATGACTCAGACCCAGCGCTAAAG
>CANFJH010000005.1 GCA_947447395.1 Microbacteriaceae bacterium
GGAATTCCCCAGAAACTCGAATCATCCAAAGGCTAAATGAAAACCTCGACGATGCGGGCAACCGAAACCTCACTCTGCTAGTCATAAACGGCTCGGGTCAGGAAGCCCAGCTGACGATGCCAAGTTGGGAAACGGCTTCAAAGTATGAACTGCTCTGGAATAGCTCGGACGACGCCCCAACCACAAGTTCGGCCCAATTTGATGCCGGCGATAATGTTGCCATTTCGGAATGTTCGGTGATGCTTTTCCGTGCTCTTGCTTCCTAACAATCGCTAAGTTTGTTATGTGAGCCACACCATCGCGTACCGTCATAACTCACCATTTGGTCGTTTACCGATCGAGCAGGTGTCCCCCGTCGTTGAGGGCGGCCGATTTGCCGCCAAGGGCTTTGCCGGAGAAATGATCACCTTCTCCGCTGTTGTCTACCGCGAAGGTCATGACAGCCTGGGCGTTGAGCTTCTTCTTACTTCCCCATCAGGAAAAACCACAACCACTCGAATGACCGAAGGCGCGCCTGGCAGCGACAGTTGGCACGCCAAGGCGCTCGTTGATTCTGTGGGCACCTGGACGTTCCGAATCCAGGCTTTTAGCGATGAATACGCAACCTGGCACCACAACACCGAAGTCAAACTCGATGCCGGTATCGACCAAGACCTAATGATGCTCGAGGGCATTCGGCTATTCACAAATGCGGCTAGCGAAAACGGTCGAAGTTCCGCAGAAGCCAAGAAACTGGTTGCCCTGGCTGAAATTTTGAGCGACGAGACGCTCACTCATGCCGAGCGTCTTCACGCAGCCGAAACCGAAGCGATTACCGCAGTCCTGGCCAAATCCCCAATTCGTGCTCTAGTCACTCACGGCGATGTCTACAAAATTCAGGTTGAGAGAAAACTTGCTGGCTCGGGTGCCTGGTACGAGTTTTTCCCACGAAGCGAAGGGGCAAAATTCAACCCTAAAACTGGTGAGTGGAAATCAGGCACCTTCAAAACTGCGGCCAAAAGACTTCCAGCTGTGGCAGCCATGGGTTTTGAAGTTCTTTATTTGCCGCCAATTCACCCAATCGGGAACGCCCACCGCAAGGGCCCGAACAACACTCTCGATGCTGCAGCCGGGGATCCTGGTTCGCCATGGGCAATTGGCTCATCAGCAGGTGGGCACGATACCGTTCACCCAGACCTTGGCACTGTGAAGGACTTCGAAAGATTCGTAAAGGAAGCCAACGCTCTCGGATTGGAAATAGCGCTCGACTTTGCGCTGCAGGCTTCACCAGATCACCCTTGGGTGCAAAGTAACCCGGAGTGGTTCACCACCCGCGCTGACGGCACTGTGGCCTACGCCGAGAACCCGCCGAAGAAATACCAGGACATCTACCCCATCAACTTCGATAACGACCGCGACGGAATTTATTCGGAAGCCTTGGCGCTCGTGCGCTTGTGGATTTCTCGCGGAGTAAAGATTTTCCGAGTGGATAACCCGCACACCAAACCAGTCAACTTCTGGGAGTGGTTAATCGGAGAGGTAAATGCAGAATTCCCCGAGGTTATCTTCCTAGCCGAAGCATTTACTCGCCCGGCAATGATGCACGCACTTGGTAAGGCTGGCTTTCAGCAGTCATACACCTACTTCACTTGGCGAAACACAAAATATGAACTCTCCGAGTATTTCAATGAAGTTGCCCATGCATCATCGCCGTTTTTCCGACCAAACTTCTGGGTTAGCACTCCCGATATTCTCACTCCATACCTTTCCTACGGCGGCAAGAACGCTCACATGATTCGTGCAGCCTTGGCCGCTTTGGGAGGAAGCAGCTGGGGAATGTATGCCGGCTATGAGCTAATCGAGTCCACTCCTCGTCCGGGCGCAGAAGAGCACATCGATTCGGAAAAATATCAGTACAAGCCTCGTGATTGGGCCGCAGCCGACAAGGCCGGAACCAGCATCGCCCCATACATTACTGCC
The DNA here is from genome assembly GCA_947447395.1 of Microbacteriaceae bacterium. GTDB lineage: Bacteria > Actinomycetota > Actinomycetes > Actinomycetales > Microbacteriaceae > Rhodoluna. Next base: position 1,960 of record CANFJH010000005.1, read on the forward strand.
CTAAATGCAATTCGAACAGCGCACCCCGCGATTGGACAAATTCGCACGCTGGAAACTCACAACAGCACCGACGACGGCCTGTTCGTGTTCAGTAAACACGTGAGCGCTGGGCAATCTAGCACTGGGAAAACCGACACCGTCATTGTTGTAGTGAACCTTGACCCAAACAATGTGCGCGAAGGCGATATTAACCTCGACCTCTGGAAACTTGACCTGGGCTATGACAAACCCTTCAAGGTAACCGACCTAATGACCGGCGACAGTCGAAGCATTAGCGCTAAGAGCTATGTACGCATTGACCCGCACATTCAGCCCGCAATGGTACTCAGAGTAGATCGAGAGAAATAGCATGGCCAAGGTCGTAAGCCTAGAACTTCCAAAACTCGATTCCGAGCTTCTGGATAAGGTCAGCAATGGTAAGTATCACGACCCACATTCCGTGCTCGGTGTGCACCCAATTGATGGGGGTTGGGTAATTCGAGCCCTAAGACCACTGGCCAAAAGCGTGACGGCCATTGTTGGCAAGTCAAGGCTTGAGCTCAGCCACAGCTTCAACGGCATTTTTGAGGGTGCCGTGGCTGGAAAAACCGTGCCAAGCTACCAAATTGAAGCAAGTTACGAAGATGGTGAGTGGCTTGGAGACGACGCGTATCGCCATCTACCATCCCTCGGCGAACTCGACCTTCACCTAATCAAGGAAGGGCGCCATGAAGAGCTTTGGAAGGCTCTCGGAGCCAACCTAAAGCCAGAAGGTGTGGCATTTGCAGTTTGGGCACCCAACGCCCAAGCCGTTCGTGTAGTCGGCGATTTCAATGGGTGGAATGGTCTGACTCACTCCATGCGCGTAATGGGTTCCAGCGGTGTTTGGGAGCTATTTGTTCCCGGACTAAAAGCTGGAACAAAGTACAAGTTTGAAATTTTGACTAAAGCTGGAGATTGGATTACCAAGATTGATCCGCTTGCAAAATTTTCTGAGATTCCCCCGCACACCGCGTCCGTCGTTGTTGAATCCACGTACAAGTGGAAAGACAAGACTTGGCTTACGACCAGAACGAAACGCGATGCCCTTAAAGCCCCAATGAGCATTTACGAACTTCATGTTGGGTCTTGGCGTCTCGGGCTTGACTATCGCACCCTTGCCGATGAACTTATCGACTACGTAACCGAGCTCGGCTTTACACACGTTGAATTCATGCCAATTGCTGAACACCCGTACGCACCGTCATGGGGATATCAGGTCACAGGCTACTACGCACCCACTTCACGATTTGGGAACCCAGACGACCTTCGCTACCTAATCGACCGACTACACCAAGCCGGTATCGGTGTAATTCTCGACTGGGTGCCTGCTCACTTCCCGAAGGATGTCTGGGCACTTGGCCGCTTTGATGGCGAACCTCTTTACGAACACGCTGACCCGAGACGAGGCGAGCACCCCGACTGGGGCACTTACATCTTTGACTTCGGACGCACCGAAGTTCGAAACTTCTTGGTGGCTAACGCGCTGTACTGGTTGGAAGAATTCCACATCGATGGCCTGAGAGTCGACGCAGTTGCGTCCATGTTGTACCTTGACTACTCACGCGAGGGTAACGACTGGCTACCGAATGTGCATGGCGGTCGTGAGAACCTCGACGCAATTGCCTTTATGCAGGAAGCCAATGCCACGGCTTATCGCCGCAACCCGGGAATCATGATGATCGCTGAAGAGTCAACCAGCTGGGGCGGGGTTAGCGCCCCAACTGACGGAGGAGGCCTGGGCTTCGGCTTCAAATGGAACATGGGCTGGATGAATGACAGCCTAAAGTACATTGAAAAAGACCCAATGTACCGCTCGCACCATCACGGAGAGATCACCTTCTCCATGCTCTACGCATACGACGAGAAATTTATACTCCCAATTAGCCACGACGAAGTTGTTCACGGCAAAGGATCACTGCTGGCGAAAATGCCAGGCGACCGCTGGCAGCAACTTGCAAATGTTCGAGCCTATTTGGCTTTCATGTGGTCTCACCCTGGCAAACAACTTTTGTTTATGGGAAGTGAATTCGGCCAGCTCGGTGAATGGAACCAGGAGCACGGTCTCGATTGGTGGATTTTGGGTCAAGAACCTCACCAGAAACTTCAAAAATTGGTGAGCGAACTAAATCGCATTTATCTTGCGAACCCTGCGATGTGGGAGTTAGATCACCAGCGCGAAGGCTTTCAGTGGATTGACGGCGGAAATGCAACCCAGAACGTTCTGACCTACCTGAGATACGATGGCCAGGGTAATCCCCTAGCTTGCGTGATTAACTTTGCCGGCAACCCTCACTTCGATTTCCAACTTGGCTTGCCTTTGGGCGGGGTTTGGGAAGAGGTTCTCAATACCGACTCAGAGATTTTTGGTGGATCCGGCGTTGGAAACCTCGGCAAGGTTGAGGCTTCCGGAACTTGCACTCACGGCCAACCGCACACTGCGTCGATTCAGGTTCCACCGCTTGGTGCGGTCTGGTTCAAGCCGGCAAAGGTTAGTAAAGCAAAGTAGCTAATTTAGCTCTAGCACTCTTTACTGAATCATTGGACGAGCCTGCAATCTCAAAGTACTCGAGCAAACGCGCCTTGATTATTTCTTTGTTTTCAGGTTGGACCTGCGGGTAAAGCGAGAGCAAAATATCGAAGCAGGACTGAAAATCACCAATAGCCGCCAGGACGTCGGCCAAAACGGTAGCTTCGCTGAAGGTGGTTGGCTGACTCTCTAAAATTTCTTCGTGTTTCAAATCCATGGTGCGTTTCATGAGATTCACCTGAGCCAGCAATGCCGAAGTTCGTAAGTCCTTTGGATTTTCAGCCTTTAGCTTGGTCAGCAACGCCAAAGCTTGATCAATCTGACCGGAGTCAACCAACTCAAGTGCTTCTTGAAGTGGCTTTGGAAGCTCGGGAATGGCATCTTCGGTGCCGCCTTCAACCAGTAATCCAGCAACACCTTGGGCGCTGGCTCCGGCAAGTAACTGGTTCACTATGGCTAGGTACTGGCTTTCAGTCAATGGGCCTTCAGCCACGGGTAGCGGCTGCCCCTTAACTAAGGCAAACAATGACGGGCTCGTATTTACTCCAAATGCCTGGGCTACGCGAGCGTCTACCACGGAATTGACCCGAGCCAACATTAGCTTTCCGTTTTGTGAACGAACTACCTGCTCGAGAACCTGATCTGGTGAAGTTTCGAAAAATTCAAGAATTACCGGAACAGTGCCGGAAATCTTTACCAGAGTTGGCAGCGTCTTTTCGGTCACCTCGGCGACAAAGCTCGGCACTTTTAAGGTGTCAACAACTACCTGAGTTGGTGATTTAAGTTTTGATAAGTCCATTCCACCGGCGAGAGACATTAGAGCGACTTAACTTTCAACAGCCCAGCCTGCCAGCCGAGCAATTTGATCTTGCTGGCTTGGCCAATTGAAGGAACATAAAACAACAACATGTCGCCGTAGGTTGAAACGACGCCCTTGATTGAGCCCTTTGCTCCTAAAGCAACCTGCTCCAATGCGTTCACAGTGATACCGCTATTTTTCTTGGTTGGCTTAATCGTGGTGATGTCTTTCATGTAAACGGCTACGAGTGCACCGCCGTCAGCGGTTGCCAGGCCAAGCGGTTCAGGGTCGCTCAGTAGGTGCTGATAAGTCAGAGTCGCATTTGTCAAAGAGCGCTGCTGGTCACCCTGAATCTTTGAAATTTGAGAGTAGAAACTGTCGTTCGTCAGATTGAACTTTCTATAGGAGGTTGATGCCGAACCCTGGTTGATGACATCCCCGTAAACGGTAGGTAGGTTTTGCGGAAGCTCAGCAAGGTAAGCAGAGTCTGGTGTTACAGGAACGCTGCCGTCTGTGGCCACTGGAACGTTTGGGAGTTTGACACTAGAAACCAGCGTGGTTGTATACCAAACCTGGTACTGCTGACGCGGAGTCATCTGCCTAAAGACTAAAAGGTTCGGTAAGTGCTTCTTCTGAACGCCGGTAACGACCATGAGTGTCCTTGGCCATAGGTCGGTTGCAGCGGGAAGGCTTAGCGTTAGCGGAGAAGAGTAAATGGTCTCCAATGCCGGAGCCTTCTTAGATTTCTTTTGAAGCGCATAGGCGGCCTCGCGCATCTCCAGCGCTGGACCTGCGAACCGAGGCAACAACTGCGAACCATTGGCACTCGTGTCAGCATTTTTCGCCAGTGCAGCAACCGAAGTCACGATACGGCGAATTTGCCCTAGTTGTAGCGCGGCAGGCTTAGCAACCGTGCTCGACTTCGGGGTTGGCGTTGGAGTTGGTGAGGTTGCCGCTGGTGCACAGCCAGCAACCAGGCCAACCAAAACCAGTGACGCCGGCAAAAGTGCATAGTTTCTTCCAGCGACACGGCGTCCGCGCCTAGGAACAGCAGACTCACGGCGCTTGGGGCGAGATCTTGGCCCCTGCGGCGCCTTTGGCAATCGGCGTCGAGGGCGTCTCGAATTACGAATATTTCTGAAGAGGAAAATGTTGTAGATAAGAGTGGCCAGAAGTAATCCCTCACCGCTGTATAGCAAAACATTTGACGGCGTGAGGTCGTAGTTGCGCTGCCACTCAATCGTTACTCGGTTTGGGCCCGCAGCCAGGCCATCGCTCGCCAAAATAACGGCCGCCTCAGCCGAGGTGTCAACTTTGGCTGAGACCTTCCCGTTGGCCACACGTTCGGTGCGCCAAAGATCGGAGCCGGATGGATCGGCTGTTGGATCGATTCCATCAACCGATGCGTAGGTAAGTTTCTTGGTTTTAGTATCAAAATCAATTGTTGTCTTCGATGAACCGCCCACCCAGGCGTTCAAATCGGCTTCGCGCCCGGTAGCCACGAAGACTCGGGCAGTACCGGCGGCCTGAATCACCGGAGTTCCACGATGAAGCCCCAAAATCGAGTGAGGAATAACAATAAGTGGCCTAGTTGAATCCATAACAATGGACATGGCCTTGGTCTCTTCAGGTGCCCAAACCGTTCGCTCAGCGATTCCAGCCAGTATTAACGCCAGCGAAAGGAAAAACATTGCAATCGCGATGATAATTCGCATGACAATCCAATCGGGGTAAACTTGTGGCTTGGGGCAGGCCTTTCAGTCTACCAAAACACCTAGGAGTAACTTTTGAGCGTCGACGGGAACGAATTCGCAATTGCCATGCGCGGTTACGACCGCGACGGCGTTGATGAAGCCCTTCGCCTACTTAGAAAAGAGCTCCTGCAGGTAAACGCTCAGAACTCGCAGTTGGCCGCCGAACTTCGAGAGAAAAACGCTCTTGCAAGCGAATTACAGGCAAAACTTGCCGAGAGTGAAGCTCCGAACTACGCTTCGGTTGGAACCAGAGCCGCACTTATTTTGAGCACCGCCGAGGAACAGTCCCTCAGGATTGTTGCCGATGCCGAAGCTGAACGAGACCGAATTCTGGCAGACCTTGAAGGCGAACTAACCGAACTTCGCGAAGAAGCCAAGTCTTATTACGATTCCCTAGTTTCTGAGGCTCAAAGGCGCTCAGAGCGCCTTCAGTCACAGGCAAAAGCCGACTACGACGCTTCGATTCGCGCGGCTCAAAATGCCGCAACCGAAATTGTGGACGAAGCAACGCGTGAAGCTGGATCCATTCGCGGAAACATTGCCACAGAGGCAGCAAGATTGCGTGCAACCACGAAGCGTGAAACCGAACTCATGAAGTCCGAGGCCGCCCGAAAGATTAGCGAGCAGAGACTAATCGAATTCAAGAAGCTAAATAAAGAGGTAAACATTTCTGCAGCAGAAGAGCTTGTTAGCGAACAGTTCCGAATCGATTTGGAACTTGAACTGACCGGCCGCAGAGCAGAAGGCGAAGCGGAGTACCTGCGCAAGCACCAGGAAGCCGTAGCTGCGACACAGAAGTACCTGGACGACGCTCAGGCATCACTCGCCACTGCCAAGGTTCGCGCTAACGCCGCCAGGCTTGAAGCTGAAACTCTCGAGGCCGCTGCAAAGTCGGTAAATAAGCGAACCCGTGATGAAGCCAAGGAGCAAGCAGAAATCACTCTCGTTAACGCCGAAGCCGAAGCCAGAGCAATCATTGCCGAAGCTGAGAATAAAGCCAGAAACGAAGTTCGTCGATTGAAGGCTGCCATTGCGAAACTCAACAATGAGCGAGATGCCGTTGCAATTTATCTGAGAAATCTTCGCTCGGTGGTCATAGCCGCCGAAGAGTCGATTGCCGAATAGCCGATGGCCGAGAAAAAGCTAACCACCAAAGTCGAATCGGGGCCTCGCCTGAAAATCGCTAACGCCTTTGAATTTGGTTTCCTAGGTGGCCTTGGAGTCCTGGCTGCCATCATGGTTGGCCAATCTCTAACCACGCTCGCCACGGTTTTGACTTACATGGCGGCGGCAATCTTCATTGCTCTTGGTTTGGATCCCCTAGTTAGAAAACTTGAACGGCGAGGACTAAATCGAAGTTCGTCGATTCTGATTGTGGTGCTATCGATCTTGGCAATCGCAACCGCACTGCTCGTTGCTGTTATCCCGACTGCCATCGAAGAGACCGGGATCTTGGTTAAATCGGCTCCAAGCCTTTTGAAAAATGTGAACAATCTTCCAATCGTGGAAACCCTAGATGGTCAATTTAATGGGGCAATTTCGAATGCCATTTCGGGTGTTGCCAGCTACCTAGCCGATGCCAAAAACTGGCCGCTGATGCTTGGCGGCGTTGTCCAGGTTGGGCTAAGCCTGGTGAACGGAATAGTTGGCTTCATCGTTATCGTGACTCTAAGCCTTTACTTCATGGCTTCACTGGGCAGGTTCAAGAAATTTGTCTATGCTCTAGTGCCAGCCACCCGTAGGTCCAGGTTCGAAGAGATATCCGAAGAAGTCGCCTCCTCAGTGGGGCGTTACGTAGGCGGTCAGGCAACTATTGCCAGCATCAACGCCGGCCTTGGATTTGTGATGATGAGCATCATGGGTGTGCCTTACTCTATTGTTTTGGCTTTTTTCTGTTTCTTGCTGGCTCTAATCCCACTCGTAGGCGCAGTTTCTGGTGCCGCCTTGGTTACCTTAGTGTCCCTCACGGTCAGCCCAACCACCGCACTAATCGTAGGAATCTACTACCTCATCTACATGCAGGTTGAAGCCTATGTGATTAGCCCTCGGGTCATGAAGAAGGCAGTGGCTGTGCCAGGCGGCGTCGTAGTGGTTGCAGCAATGGCTGGCGGTGCTTTGCTCGGCATAATGGGCGCACTGGTTGCAATTCCAGTTGCTGCGTCTGTGATTTTAATTCTTCGCCAGGTTTGGATGCCTCGGCAGAACAAACTCTAAAGAGTTATAACTTCAGGCAGTGGGTAGCTGCCCGGATTAACGGCCCTGACGATTTCGTTCAAGACTCTTTTTGTAGCGGTTTCTCCAACCCAAAGATGCTTGGCGTCTTCGACGCCGATCACCTCGGCCTGAGCGATTACCGAAAAACGAACTTTCGCCTGATCTGGCTTCAGATAATCATCGAATTCGGGAACCAGAGCAATTACCCGTTTTCCGTTACCGGACCAACGTGCAAGCTCGGCTTCACTAGTTCGGTGAAGGGGCGGCGATAAAAGAATTGCACCGACAACAGGTTTATCAAAGCCGTACTTCAAAGTGATTTCCGTACCGAAACTCCAACCCACAAGCCAAATATTCGGCAGGTTTCTAGAAATTGCGAAATCGATGGCGGCTTCCACATCTGCTTGCTCGGTGATACCTTCACCAAAAACGCCATCGCTGGTTCCCCGCGGTGAACTGGTGCCTCGAGTGTTGAAGCGAAGAACTGCCAAATCGGCAAGTTCCGGTAACCGGTTTGAAGCTTTTCTATAGATGTGTGAATCCATGAAGCCGCCGTGCGTTGGCAAGGGGTGAAAGGTTACCAAAGTAGCAACCGGTTCTCGCCCCGCCGGAAGCGCCAATTCACCGACCAGCGTCAGCCCATCGGAAGTTACAAAAGACACTTCTTCGCGGATCGCGGGTAATTCCACGCCGGATCGTATCTCGACGGTTTGATTCAAAGCAGTGTTCCTTGGAATTTAGACCAGCAGGTGGTGTGAAAATGACGCCGGGTGTCAACGCCGCGCACTTCGTCCCAAGCAACTAGGTGGCTGGTGCCTTGCAAAATGCTTAGATGACAGTTTGGACAAATCCAGGACTTGTCTTCTTCCGCATTCCTGCCGGTAGTCGGTTGAACCACATAAACTGTGCCTCGTTTGCTTTCAGTGCGCCTTGAACCGAAACGTACCGATGCGATATTCAATTCTTCTGGCTCATCACGTTTTGAGCGCTTAGGGCGATTGGAACGAGGCATTAGTACCAGTTGAGTTGATCTGAATGAGCCAATGCGCCGCAAGGAGCACTGTATCTACCGTGGATGTAGTTGAGTCCCCACACGATTTGAGTTTCCGGGTTTGTTAGCCAGTCAGGGCCAGCAGTTGCCATCTTGTTGCCAGGAAGAGCCTGCGGAATGCCATAGGCACCGGAGGAGGCGTTGTAGGCGTTAATTCGCCAGTTGGATTCGCGGTTCCATAGTTTGACGAGGCAAGAGTATTGATCCAGCCCCCAGCCGAAGGCTTTCATCTTGCTGTAGGCAATAGCCTGCACGGTGTCTTTTGCCGGAACCGAGGCAGCTTCAACGAACACCTTGCTGACTTCGGAACCACTGAGGACGTTGTATCCTCCGCGCGTAATTTGCACAGTCGCAACGGGTTGCTGGCCAGAATCAAAGTAATTCACGTAATCGGTTTCGGCTGCGTTCGCTGCCAAGGTTCCTGAATAGGGATCAACCACCGTTACTAATACCAAAGCAGCGCTTAGAGCCAAGCCCCAAGCTCGCTTAGTTGGAACACTGTCCAAGATGTTTGAAATGCCAGATTTTTGAGCGAAGTTACTTAAAGGCGAAGCGATATGGCTTCCGAGAGTCTGACGATCAGCCGCGTGACGACCCATCTGACACCTCCAAGCTCAAATTCACAACAACTATCAAGTTTAGTTTGCGGGATGATGTAAAACTAGCCCCCAAAATCTAAGGCAGGGCCTCCTTTGGGCAGGTTCCAAGGACTCTCAAAATCGATGATTTCTCTGTAGCAGTTACCCAAAGGCGGTACTTTCGCTTTACCGAGAGTTGACGCGCAACGTATTTGCACTGGTATGCGGTTCTTGGAAGAAAACTCGCGGCATCGCCATCGCTTTTCGATTCATTGGTGGGCCCATCAACGGCCAATAGGTTCAAAGGGTCGTTTGCCAGCTGAAAGCGGGCGGTAGGGCTTAACTTTTGCGCTCCAGTGACCCAGGCGTTACTTAGAGCCACAACATGGTCAATTTGAACCGCCAGCGACGTCTTTACTCCTCTGACGAAATGGATGGTAGCACCCGTATATGGATCGGAGAGAGTTCCCGTTGCTACCAGGCACCAACTACTGGACTTTCTGGAGATGTTGGTTAAATCGCGCATCAGAATGTAGTTCCGAAGATCGCAAGAATGTCCGCTAACTCTGATCTTCCCCCAGCCAGCTGAAAACTTTGACCTAGTATAGCCCTTGTGGCTCACCCAAGCCTTTGGCACTAGTTTCTTGGCGTATACCAAGGCATTGGTGCTAGAACTCGCTGTAAGGGTTGTGTGAGTCGGCTGGTTGGCTACGGCTGTTGTCGTTGAAGCCATACTGAGGAATAGGGTTGACGATAACAGGAGGCCCAAAACGACGCGTTTGCAGGTACTCCACCAACCGTTCGATATAAGAATCGACCTGTGATTCAACATAGCCTCCCCGCTTGACTTTGAAGGTAATCGATCGAACTTGATCGATGAACAAAGATTCTTGACCCTCAAGAAATTCTTGAATGAGCAGCATCAAGACATCTACCTCTTGGCGAGAGTAACCCACGCCTGCGACACCCATGCGACTGAAGCGACGATTATTCGGACGATGTACTCGACCAAGCAGCAAAGTCCGCAAATCGGCAAGGCTGGTGCCTGAAAGCGATGCACCGGAATTCAAGTCACGGTTCAATTCACGCTCAGCAAATGAATCCTGAAGCTTGTCGATTGCCGAATCCACAGCCGCCGGGTCATAACCACCCTTGACCATGGTGAATTTTTGAGTGGTAATCCCCCGCCAGTCAAGAATCCGAGACGACAGATTGTTGTATTGGTCCCTCGCTAAAACAATGAATGCATCAACTTCTTCTGGCGCATAACCAAGTTTGCGTTTTCCAACATTCTCAAAGGCTGACATGGTTCTCCTTAGAATCCAAAAATGGTTACGAAGACGTAGGTAACTAGAGCCGCAGGTAGCAACGAATCCAGGCGATCCATAATTCCACCATGACCAGGCAACAGCGATGACATGTCCTTGATGCCGAGGTCTCGTTTGATCAAAGATTCGGCCAGGTCACCGAACACGGCAGCGAGAATTAGAATCGCGGCCAAAATGAGCCCCGCCCACCACGGCTTGTGAGCCACTAAAACCACAAGACCAACGCTCGACGTCACACCAGCAATAATCGACGCAAGCAACCCCTCCCAGGTCTTTTTAGGGCTAACGCCAGGCGCCAACTTGTGCTTGCCCAGCTTCCGACCAACCAAATAGCCAGACGTATCGATCAGGGCGACCGGAACCACAAAACAAAGAACCCAAGCCGAATCGTGTTTCAGAAGAAGAATAGAAAACGAGAGAGTCAGCGGGAGGTAAATAATGAGAAATGCGGCTGCGGCTAGATCTCGAATTGTGTCAGAGAAAGTCTGCTCAACGCTTCGTCGCTTCTCCCAGAGAATGTGAACCAACCGCCAAACCATGAGAGCCAAGGAAGTTGCCAGAGTGAAGCCCCACTGACCAACGACGCCCCAGTAGTAGGTGGCCGGCATGATTAATACCGATCCCACGACGGCTGGAACTCTAGGCACATACCAGTCCTTCTGGCGAAGCGCAGTTGAAAGTTCCCAAGCGCCAAAACCAATCGCTGTGGCTACGAGAACGATGAAGAGTTCTTTAACAATCAGAATCGAGAGTAAAAATGCGACACCCAAAAGTAGCCCGTAGAAAACGGACTTGGAGAGACTGCGCCCTGCCTCTTGACCCTGATTGGTAGCCACTAGACCTCGAGGAGCTCTGCTTCTTTGCGCTTCAACGCTTCGTCGATTGCATCAACGTGCGCCTTAGTAAGTGCGTCAAGTTCCTTTTCAGCGCGAGCAAGGTCGTCTTCGCCAGCTCCGCCGTCCTTCTTCAAGGCAGACAGGTCATCGTTGCCCTTGCGACGAATGTTACGAATCGAAACGCGAGCGTCCTCGGCCTTAGCCTTAACTAACTTCACGTACTCTTTGCGACGCTCTTCGGTTAGGTCTGGAAGAGAAGCACGGATGCTGTTGCCGTCATTGTTCACGGTTGCACCAAGATTAGGCTCGTCGCGAATGGCCTTTTCGATAGCGATTAGTGCACTCTTATCGTATGGAGTGATGTTTAGAGTACGAGCTTCTAGGTTCTGCATCGAGCAAAGCTGACCCAGCGGGGTTCCGGTGCCGTAGTAGTCGACCACTATCTTTTGGAACATTGCAGGGTTTGCGCGACCGGTACGAACCGACGAAAAGTCATCCTTGGCTGCTTCGACAGCTTTATCCATCTTGTCTTTGGTGGTCGCAATAATTTCCGAAATCATGGTTTCTCCTCGATTATTAAAAAGTTTTTAGGCCGAAACGAAAGTTCCGATGGCCTTGCCCTTAATGGCGTCGGTGATGTTGTTTTTACCCTGCATACCGAAGACACGCATTGGCATTTTGTTATCCATGCACAGGCTAAAAGCGGTAGCGTCAACGACTTTGAGCCCCTGAACCAGAGCTTCCTGGTAGCTTATCTTTTCAAGGCGCTTGGCCTTAGGGTCTTTCTTTGGGTCCGCCGAATAAACGCCGTCGACACCGTTCTTGGCAACCAAAACTTCATCCGCCTTGATTTCCAATGCGCGCTGGGCTGCAACTGTGTCGGTTGAGAAGTAAGGCATGCCAGCACCGGCGCCGAAAATAACCACACGACCCTTTTCTAGATGGCGAATTGCACGAAGTGGAATATAAGGCTCGGTAACCTGAGCCATGGTGATAGCTGACTGCACGCGAGTGTCAACACCTGCCTGCTCTAGGAAGTCCTGCAAGGCCAGAGCATTCATGACGGTACCGAGCATACCCATGTAGTCTGCGCGCGAACGGTCCATTCCTCGCTGTGAAAGTTCTGCACCACGAAAGAAGTTTCCGCCACCAACAACGATTGCAATTTCGGTGGTTTTTGCACCTTCGGCAATTTCTTTCGCGAAGGCGGCTACATAATCGGGATTCACTCCAAGAGTGCCTCCACCGAACGCCTCACCCGAAAGTTTCAATAAAACTCGACGCTTGTGTGCCATGGCTTCCTCCTACATCCATACTAGGCGGGCAAAGGAAAAGGCCCGACCGTTTTGGCCGAGCCTTTCCAGAAATTTTGCTTTATGCGCCTACGCGGAAACGTACGAACGCAGCAACCTCTAGACCGGCGTTCTCAAGCACCTTGGCAACCGACAACTTGTTGTCCTTTGCGAAGTCCTGCTCAAGTAGAACGTTTTCCTTGAAGAAGCCAGTCACGCGGCCTTCCACGATCTTCGAAAGGGCAGCTTCTGGCTTTCCTTCGTTACGTGCGGTCTCTTCAGCGATGCGACGCTCAGTTGCAACAACATCTGCATCCACGTCGTCACGGGTTAGGTGAGCTGGTGAGAAAGCAGCGATGTGAACTGCAACGTCGTGAGCGGTTTCGTCGTCGTTACCTGAGTAAGCAACTAGCACGCCAACCTGTGGAGGTAGATCCTTGCTGGTGCGGTGTAGGTAAGCGTCAACCTTTGCGCCCTCAACAGTAGCCACGCGGCGAAGTTCAACCTTCTCGCCCATGATTGCTGCTTCGTCGTTGATTGCATCGGCAACTGACTTGCCGCCCAGGTTGGCAGCAAGTGCGGCCTCTAGGTCCTTGGCGCCAGCAGCAGAAATTGCGTCAGCGATCGACTCTGAAAGTGCAACGAACTTTTCTGCCTTAGCAACGAAGTCGGTCTCACAAGCAAGCTCGATTAGGTAACCGGTTCCGCCAACAACACGAGCAACGATTAGACCGTTGCTGGTGGTGCGACCTTCACGCTTGGTAACACCCTTTAGACCCTTGAGGCGAAGAACCTCCATGGCCTTGTCGCCGTCGCCATTGGCTTCGTCGAGAGCGTTCTTGCAGTCCATCATGCCAGCGCCTGAACGCTCGCGTAGGGCCTTTACGTCTGCTGCGGTGTAGTTCGCCATTACTCTGCGTCCTTCTCTGCTGGAGCGACCTCGGCAACAACTTCAGCGACTGGCGCTGCTGCTGGCGCATCGGTGCTTAGTAGTTCCTGCTCCCACTCGGCTAGCGGCTCAACCTCTTCAGGCTTAGAGTGCTTGGCCTTTAGACCCTCAGCAACTGCATCTGCAATCACACGGGTTAGTAGGGCGATTGAACGAATTGCGTCGTCGTTTCCAGGAATACCAATGGTGACCTCATCTGGGTCACAGTTGGTGTCTAGGATTCCGATAACTGGAATTCCAAGCTTCTTAGCTTCGGTGATTGCTAGGTGTTCCTTATTGGTGTCAACGACCCATAGAGCCGAAGGCTGACGAGAAACGTTACGAATACCACCAAGTGACTTCTCTAGCTTGTCCTTTTCACGGCGAAGAATAAGCAGTTCCTTCTTGGTTAGACCGGTCTTGGTCGCACCCGAGAAGTCCATGACCTCAAGTTCCTTTAGGCGAGTTAGTCGCTTCTGGATGGTCTGGAAGTTAGTCAAAAGACCACCCAACCAACGCTCGTTGATGTATGGCTGGCCAACGCGCTGTGCCTGAGAAGCGATTGCTTCCTGAGCCTGCTTCTTGGTACCAACGAACATGATCGAACCACCGGCTGCTACTAGGTCCTTAACGAACGAGTAAGCCTGGTCGATGTGGGTTAGAGACTTCTGAAGGTCAATGATGTAGATGCCAGAGCGGTCGGTCAAGATGAAACGCTTCATCTTTGGGTTCCAACGACGGGTCTGGTGCCCGAAGTGCACGCCGCTGTCAAGCATTTCGCGCATTGTTACTACTGCCATGGCAGTTTCTCCTTATTGGCACTCGAAAGTGCCACTCAGTTAATTGCTTCCGGCGGTTGCCGGTCACACCTGGTGTCGCATCGAAAACGACCAGCAAGCTGGACCGAGTGGTTATTCGATGGGATTCGACACGCGAAGTCAACGCCTAAACGTTGCTATCTATAGCCTAACAGCGATATCCAGGAGTTTTCCACCGTTTTGAGTTGGATGCCATTATGTGATTCCTTGGCAGCAGGATTGAATAATGAAACTAAATCGCTTGGCGCTAACGCTACTTCTCGTGGCAGCTGGGCTTTTGGTTAATTTTAATCCAACCCAAGACACCGCGAGCGCCTCTGACATCTGGATTGCACCGGTAGATCAACCTCAATTAGCTAATGAATTCCGCCAGCCGGCATCGGATTGGTCCGCGGGCCACCGCGGTGTCGATTACTTCGTTTCGAACCATCAAACCATTTATGCGACTCATTCTGGAACCGTTGCCTTTGCTGGCCGAGTGGTGAATCGATCGATCGTTAGCATTCGCCATGAAAACGGATTTGTTACGTCTTATGAGCCGGTTTGCCCAATCGTCAAGGTCAATTCATTAGTAGAAACTGGTCAGCAAATTGGTTACGTGTGCCCAGATGCCGGTTATCTGTCTCACTGCGGGCTAGAAACCTGTCTTCACTTCTCAATGCGGAATGCGGATGGATATTTATCGCCGCTAATTGAAATCGGTGGGCTATCACCAAGTAGGCTCAAGCCCTGGGATGGGCTGACTTGTAGCCGTCCTTCAAGCGCTCAATGCTGACGTGAGTGTAAATCTGAGTAGTTCCTAGGCTGGCATGGCCCAATAGTTCCTGTACCGCCCTCAAATCTGCTCCCCCATCTAGCAAATGGGTTGCGGCAGTGTGCCTAAGAGTGTGCGGGCCTGCAACGCCAACCGCGGTTCCGACTAAAGCCTGGGCTACCACTTCGTATATTTGACGGGTTCCAAGACGTTTGCCCTGTGAGTTGATCAGTAATTCAAACGAGGTCTTGGAGGTAACCATTGATGGCCGCCCACGCTCAAGCCAATTCTTCAGCGCAGATTCGGCTGGAACCCCATATGGGATCATTCGCTGCTTATTACCCTTACCCGTGACTATTAGCAATCTGCGGCTTTCGTCGACGTCTGAAAGGTTCAATCCGGCGAGTTCGCTGACACGAGCGCCGGTTGCGTACAACAGCTCAACCACTAGCAAGTCTCGAAGTGCAACTGGGCTTCCTTCAACGGCAGCAGCCTCTAGCGAGGCGAAAATCTCGGACATGGCCTCTCTGGTAGCCACTTTGGGTAGCGTGCGGGTCGCCTTAGGTGTTCTAAGTCTCAGACCGGGGTCGTTTGCCAGTTGTCCGTGCTCAAACAACCAAGCCGTGAAAGACCTAGCAGAAGCGGTTTTTCTAGCCATGGAAGACTTGGCTAGGTTTCGCTCGCTAAGCGTATACAGCCAGGCTCTAAGTAATTCGAGGTCGATTTCTGCAGGTGTCGAAATGCCTTGAACTTCCAGGTAGTCAACCAGATCTTCGAGGTCGGTTAGATAACCCTTGACGGTGTGCTTTGAATAACCGCGACCAGCCTCTAGGTGGGTTCGGTAACTTTCTAAAGCCAAAGCGAAACTAGCGAGCACCTAAATAGGCTAAGTGTTATTCGGGGAAATGGCAGGCAACTTCTGCCTGGCCAACCTTTTGAAGCAATGGCTCAACTTCGAAACACTTGGTTGTCGCCTTCCAGCAGCGAGTGCTAAATACGCAACCAGTTGGTGGCTTCATTGGGCTAGGCAGTTCCCCAGTCAAAACGATTTGTTCGCGCTTGCGCTCGAGCACGGGGTCTGGAATCGGAACGGCTGACAGTAGAGCTTTGGTGTAAGGGTGGTGAGGCGTGGAGTAGATCGACTCGGTAGGTGCGATCTCCATCATCTTGCCCAAATACATCACACCGACTCGGTCAGAAATGTGCTGAACAACCGAAAGGTCGTGAGCGATGAAAAGGTATGACATACCGAATTCATCGCGAATATCGCTAAGTAGGTTCACAACCTGAGCCTGAATCGAAACGTCTAGCGCCGATACCGGCTCGTCACAAACAATGAACTTTGGGTTGAGGGCAAGCGCTCGAGCAATACCGATGCGCTGACGTTGCCCACCCGAGAATTCGTGAGGGTAACGGTCATAGTGCTCCGCGTTTAGACCAACACGCTCAAGTAGGTCTTGCACAGCCCGCTTCACGCCGCCTTCAGGCTTTATGCCGTGCACTTCATAGGAAGCACCAACAATTGCGCCAACCGACTGACGTGGATTTAGCGAAGACTGAGGGTCTTGGAAAATCATCTGCATTTTGGTGCGCAGCGGCTTCATCTGGGAATTCGAATAGCCCGAAATTTCCTCGCCCTCGAACTTGATAGAACCAGAGGTTGGGTCGTAAAGCTTCAAAATGGTACGACCGGCCGTCGACTTTCCACAACCCGATTCACCAACTAGACCCAAGGTCTCGCCGGCGTGGAGCCTAAAACTCAAACCATTGACGGCCTTGTTGACTCCACGTTCACGAGAAAAAATTCCTGCTCCAGCCACAGGGAAGAATTTCTCCAGGTTGGTCACTTCGAGTAGCGGCGCGTTCACTTTGCAGCTCCCTTGCTGTCGTAGAGGTGGCATCGCACTAGGTGACCTGCCTTGACCTCGTTTAGTTCTGGAGAGACGTCGCAGCGCCCCTCTGGAAGTTCAGATTTGCGCTCACAACGGGCAGCGAATGCACAGCCCTCACCGAGTTTGATTAGTGAAGGTGGTTGGCCAGGAATGGCACGAAGGCGCTTTCCATGCCCCTGATCCATTCGAGGGATTGAGTCGAGTAGACCTACGGTGTATGGCATCAAAGGGTTCTTGTAAAGCTCGTTAACCCCTGTGCTCTCAACCAAGCGGCCACCATACATAACATTGACGCGGTCAGCAGCACCGGCAACTACACCAAGGTCGTGGGTAATCAGGATTACAGCCATCTTGAATTGCTTTTGGAGGTCGCGAAGTAGAGCCAAGATTTGAGCCTGAACCGTAACATCCAGTGCGGTGGTCGGCTCGTCTGCGATCAAAACCTTTGGGTTGTTCATGAGCGCCATAGCGATCATCACGCGTTGACGCATACCACCAGAGAACTGGTGCGGATAGGCGGCCAATCGCTCTTCAGGGTTGGCAACACCAACCAGCGAGAGTAACTCAATCGCCCGCTTGCGACTAGCCGACTTATCAACGCTATTGTGAACCTGATGCGCCTCAATAAGTTGGTCGCCGATGGTGTAAAAAGGGTGGAGCGCAGACATCGGGTCTTGGAAAATCATGGCAATGTCCTTGCCGCGAATCTTCCGAAGTCGATCGTTGTCCATTCCGATTAGGTCAACTTCGCCTTCATCGGTTTTCAAAATAACCGAACCGGTGATAGTGGTTCTAGAAGCCGGCAACAACCCCATGTAGGCCAGGTTGCTTACCGACTTCCCAGAACCAGACTCACCTACAATGGCTACAGTTTCACCTTCGTTGATGTCAAAAGACACACCAGCGACGGCCTTAACAATTCCGTCTGGCGTTTTGAATTCAACGCGGAGATCGCGCACAGAAAGTAAAGACATTAGACCCTCACTCTCGGATCGATGAATGCATAGGCGATGTCGAGAATCATGTTCATGACCACGACTATTGCAGCAGCCACAATTGTTGTGGCCACAATTACTGGCAAGTCGATATCTACGACGGCAGTCAATGACAAGCGTCCCATGCCTGGCAAGTTAAACACTGCTTCGGTGAGGATAGCTCCACCAAGTAGGCCAGCAAAGTCGAGCCCAGCCATGGTCACAATTGGCGCGAGAGCTGCGCGCAGGGTGTGCTTCCCGAGGATGACGCCATCGCTTAGGCCCTTAGCTTTGGCGGTACGAATGTAGTCTTCGGTGGAAATTTCAAGAATTTGGCTACGCACGAATCGGGTGTAAATAGCAGCATAAGCAAAAGCCAAAGTAATCCAAGGTAAGACCATGCTCAGTAAAAACTGTCCGAAATCTTCTTCAGGTGCTGTATACCCATCAGATGGAAATGGCGATCCGTCCCACTTGATTACGAGGAAGATAATCAACATCAAACCGGTCAGGAAGGTAGGAAGCGAAGTACCGACTAGCACGAAAGCGGTAGAAAGTGTGTCCCAAATTTTGCCCTTGAACTTGGCCGATACGATACCTAAACCAACGCCAACGATGAGCCAAAGTACAAGTGCACCAACAGCAAGGTAAATGGTAACTGGAAGTGCGTCGCCAAGAAGGCTGGTGACACAGGCGTGCTGTTGGAAGGAATATCCAAATGCTGGCGCTGGGCAAAAAATAGCGGCGGCACCGGTACCAAAATTGCGACCTACAAATAGCCCCGAAAGGAACAGCCAATACTGAACCCAAAACGGCTTGTCATAGCCCAAACGCACTCGGTTGGCTGCGATTATTCCAGGATCATTACAGCTCTTGCCGCAAGTAAGAGCCGCTGGGTCGTAAGGAAGTAGCGAAAAGATTACGTAAACGGCAAAGCTAACCGCAAGCAGAATAAGAACCGTCAGGCCCAATCTGCGTGTGATGTAAGTCACTAGACCGTTCATCATTACCTCTCAAAAATAAGTTTGTGGATTGTGTGAGCCTGTGGTGCCGAAGCGTAAGTTTCGGCACCACAGAACACAACTAGTTGTTACTTGGTGTAAAGGTCACCGAAGGACAATGAGCCCTGTGGTTCCCAGAAGAAGGCTCCACCGATCTTCGAGCCCCAGATTTCCTGGGTCTTCGAGAATACGTTTGGAATTACCCACATCTGCTGCATTGCGTAGGTGTTTAGAGCTGCCCATTCTGCACCCTGCTTCTTACGGTCAGCCTGCGAAAGGTTGGCAACTACACGCTGCTTGAATGCTGCGTAGGCAGGGTCGTCCCAGTTCTGTGACATTGGGAAACCACCCTCCTTGGTGAACAGTTCAGGGATAACGGTCGAAGCGTTTGCCCAGTCTGGAGCCCAACCGGCACGCGATAGGTCTCCCTGTTTGGTTGCGTCAAGAACTACTGCGTAGTACTTTCCAGCTTCGATGAAGTTGAACTTCACGGTTACACCGATTCGAGCCAAGGCAGCAATCCAGATTGCAGATGCGTTCTTGTTCGATGGGCTGTCAGGAGCGTCGTAAACGAGTCCCTGCTTTGGATCGGTTACACGTGCGTAAAGTGCAGGACACTCAGACTTGGCCTGGTCCATTAGGGTCTTTGCCTTGTCGACGTTACCCTCTGGCTTCCAGTCCTTGTCTTCTGAAGCAAAACCAGTCTTTGCGTAGTCAAGACCCATTAGAGGCTTGATTACACCATCGGCTGGGTCACCAGCAAGTGCCTGGCCACCAAGAAGGGTGATTAGGCCCTTGAAATCCTTGGCGTAGTAAATTGCCTGACGAATTGGTAGACAGTTCAGCTTCTTTACGTTTACGGCTGTGTAAGTCACGTATGGGTCGTAAACGTTGATTGCGCGATCTGCGTACTTCTTAACAGGCTTGCCATCGGCACCGAACACAGCGGTTAGGTTAGTTGGCTGAAGCGAGTCAAGCGAAACGGCAGTCTTGTTCTTGTCAGTTAGCAACGTCTGGTCTAGAACTTCAGAAGCAACACCAAACTTGACAACAATCTTGTCTGGGAATGCGCGCTTCGCACGAAGTGGGTCAGAGTCAGCCTTCCAGTTAGTGTTACGAACTAGAACCATCTGGTCCTTGGCCTTGTACGACTTGATCTTGTATGGACCGGTCGAAACTGGCTTTAGGTCGTACTGGTCACCGGTGTCCTTGGCCTTCGGTACTGGACCAAAAGATAGGTAGGTGGTGGTGTAGTTGAAGTCACCAACAGAACGCTTCAAGTTGAAGGTAATGGTCTTGTGGTCAGCCGAGCAAGTAATTGCCTTGTCGAAAGAAGCAGTGTCGTTTGCTGCATCAGTTGAGTAAGGACCCTTGTAGGTCGAGCTGCCGTCTGCTGCAGAAGGAATGTCAAGCATTCCGATTGCATAGGTAGGACCATCGGTGATTACATCGGTAGCGAAGGTGCGTGAAACACCGTACTTGATGTCTTCACAGGTGATTGCGCTGCCGTCTTCGAAGGTAACGCCATCACGAAGAGTGAAGGTCCAAGTCTTGTTGTCGTTCGATGCCTTACCGGTGTCGGTGGCGAGGTCTGGAACAACTGCCGAACCAGCAGCACCAGGTGCGCGGTCATATGCGGTTAGCGTGCGGTTTAGGTATGAACCAAACCATGCGATGTCGCGACCGGTGTAGTTACGCTGTGGGTCAGCGTGAGTCCAGGAATCCTGAACTGTCAGGTACGTGATGGTGCCTGCGCTTGCGCCTGCAGAACAGCCCGTAAGCAGTCCGCTGGCAAGCGTAGTCGCCGCGATAGCAGCTAGTGCTACTTTCAACGTCTTTTTGCCTTTCAACATTTCACCCTCCTAAGGTGTTGATGTTTATTTGTATTACTCCGATTGAAGTAAGTCTTATGTCTCGCTCTTTGGATCAAGCGCATCTCGCAATGCATCTCCGAGCAAGTTGAATACCAACACCAGCAAAATAAGGCTGATCGAGGGGATAAAGAAGTATGTTGCATCGTTCATCATGAAGTGTGTCGAATCGGCAATAATCACACCAAGTGTTGGCATTGGAGGCTGAACGCCAACGCCTAGGTATGAGAAGACCGCTTCTGCACTCAGATACCCAGGAAGAGACAATGAAACGAAGATGATGATTGGCGTCCAGACGTTTGGAAGCACTTCCTTCATAAGAATTCGAGTGTTAGAAGCACCGAGTGCTCTGGCAGACAAAACGAAATCTCGTTCGCGAATTGATATAACTTGCGAGCGAATAATGCGGCTTAGATATGGCCAACCGAAAACTGAAAAGATGATGATGAGGTACAAAATGCGCGCCTCGTTGTCGTGAGCAATTCCGGATCGCTGGATTCGGTCAACCAAAGGTGCGCTCAGGGCCAAAATCATAAAGAACTGTGGGAATGCAAGTAGGAAGTCTGTAAAACGACCGATTACGCCATCTACTTTTCCGCGGAAATAGCCGCCCAAGATGCCGAACAGCAAACCAAGAACAACAGTGACAAAAGTTGCTGATACGGCAATCAAGAATGAAACTCTGGCACCAAAAAGCATTCGAGCTAGGGTGTCATAACCAATACCTGGAACTACTCCAAATGGGTGCTTCCAGCTAATTCCACCGAAATCTCCAATGATTTCGCCACGGTTATCAATTGCATTGGCATCGCGGGCTTCTGGGTCAATTCCAAGAATGGAGTAAATCACAGGCGCGAGGACAACAGCGAGAATAATAAAGACGGCAATGACAAGCGCAGGCAGCGCAACCTTGTTGCTCTTGAATCTACGCCATGCGAGTTCACGTGGGCTGTGACCAGTGATCTTCTGTTCGGCTTCCTTGCTAAACACTCCCCTAATCTACAGGGAAGACCAAAAGTCTGCTCGCGCTGTGCGGCCTTACAAAGTAACGAATTGGTAAACTCGCGATGTTCATCGTGTTTCCGACCGCTTCCAACCGCCTTTCAGGCCTAATTCAGCTCGACCCATGAGCCTCAAACTGCCCAGTGCGATCCGCAGTTCGCCAATGTCGAGGCCACTGTCGATCAAAAGTGTTTGTAAATCCTGCTCTTTGCTGGTCAGCGAGTCCAATGCGCGCAATTCCAAGCTTCCAAAGACCTCATTCGTTTCATCGCTTTCTGAGCGCCAATTCAACTCGGCTGGCAGTTCTGAAACTTCAAGTAAAAGTGTTGCCTTGCCTTCTCGAATTAGGCGATTACAACCGGCGGAAGCTGGGTTTGAAATTGGACCTGGAACTGCAAACACCGGCCGACCAAGTTCGCCGGCATGATTCACGGTGTTTATAGAGCCGGAACGCCATCCTGCTTCCGTAACTACTATGGCTTGTGAGAGCGCCGCAATTAGGCGATTGCGTTGCAGAAACCGCCACCGCGTTGGCCTAGCATTCGGTGTCATCTCGCTGATTAGTAGACCACTTTGACCTATTTCATCAAATAGTTGGCCATTTGCTGCTGGATACAGGGAATCGAGCGCCCCAGCCATGATTGCGGTGGTCAAACCGCGAAGTTGAAGTGTAGTTCTATGCGCAACCGAATCGATACCTAAGGCTCCGCCAGAAATCACGGTTGCCCCTTCTTGAACAGCCATGACTGCCAGGTCCGAGGTTACCCGCTGACCATATTGGGTGGCATTTCTGGATCCAACCACACCAAGTGCTCTATTGATTTTCTGAAAGTTCTCAAGTGCTCCTCGATACCAAAGCAAAGTGGGGGCGTGGAAACCTAAGTCAACGAGAGCCTTGGGCCAATAGGCATCGGTTGGTAGCAATAGTTTCATGCCGTACCTGGCAGCCAAGGCGATTTTTTCATCGGCTAGAGCTGATGAGTAGCGTGGTGCCCAGCGTTCAAAAGCCTGAGTTACTTGTGCATCGGTTGAGGCTCGGGTCAAAAAGACCTCTAGGGCTTTGACCGGACCGTATGTACCCAACAATTCCCCGGCTATTCGATCCCCCGGTTCAACGAGTGCATTCCAAGTAATAAGCGCCCTGGCTTGTCGGTAGTCGGTTTCCTTGAAGTCACTTCTGATGGATGCGCTGCTCATAACTCGGAACCTCGCAAATACATGGCCATCGCTAAATCTTGCCGATTTGGTGTTACCCGACCCGCCAGATCAGCCACACTCCAGGCAACTCTTAGGCATCGGTCATAACCGCGCATCGATATGAGGTTTCGATCAAGAGCAGAATCAAGCTGAGCGGTGACCGTTCTGCCTAACCTAAGTTCTCGCCTGAGATATGACCCTGGAACCTGACCATTCACAGTCCAAGGCGTTCGAACCAATCGCTCTTTTGTTGCTCCTCGAGCAGCACGCACCAAACCTCTCAATTCGGCCGAGGTTGCTCCTACCCCCATAGTTCCCGAAGTAACCAATGACGCATTAACCGGATTCAGCTCAAGTCGAAGATCCAGGCGATCACTAAGAGGTCCAGAAATTCGGTTCTTATAGCGAAGCTTGGCAGTTGCAGTGCAAGTGCATTCTTTTCCAGAACCTATTGCGTGCCCACACGGGCAAGGGTTCGCGGCGAGCACCAGTTGAAACTGCGCGGGAAACTCTGCATTCCCGGCAGCTCTCGAAATCGTAATTTTCCCCGATTCGAGCGGTTGCCTCAAAGCCTCCAAGACGCTTGATTGGAATTCGGGGGCTTCATCCATGAATAAGACCCCTCGATGCGCGAGGGAAATCAAACCGGGTCGTGGCTGAACTCCACCACCTCCAACCATGGCTACCTGTGAAGCGGTGTGATGTGGCGCTTGAAATGGTGCAACTTTGGGTAAGTCATTCACCTCAAGTTTTGCTATGGACCTGATGGCACAAACTTCGATTGACTCACTCTCAAGGAGCTCCGGCAAAATGCTCGGCAAGCGACTTGCCAGCATCGTTTTACCGGCTCCTGGCGGTCCATACATAAGCAAATGATGTGAACCTGTTGCCGCGACTTTCATTGCCTCAATAGCTTCGGGCTGCCCAAGCACTTCGCTAAAACACAGTTCGGGAAAGACTTTGAGTTCGGAGATCGTTTCCGGCGTTGAAACGGCGCGCACCGGCACATCCGCACCAAATGCCGAAGCAACCTGACTCAAATGGTCGTATCCCATAATTTCTAGACCCGAAATTAGCTTTGCTTCGGAAAGGTTTACAAGGGGAACCACCACTCGATCGACCTGAAAGTTTCGAGCTGCAATAACCGCAGCCAAGATTCCAGAAATTGGCTTTAGGCTGCCATCGAGAGCTAGCTCCCCTAAAAATACTGTGCTGACTAATTTAGTTTTATCTATTAGGGAGGCCGCTCCCAGAACTGCCATGGCAATTGCCAAATCAAATCCGGAGCCCTGCTTGGGGACAGATGCCGGCGAAAGGTTGACCGTGATTCGACGGCCTGGAAGATTCAATTTTGAATTGGAGGTAGCCGCGCGAACTCTAGACGCGGCTTCGGAAACCGAAGCATCTGGAAGCCCCACCAAATTGAATGCAGGTAAATTACTTGAAATATCAGCTTCTACTTCGATCAGGCGACCGGTAAGACCAAACAGGCCTACGCAAAGGGTTTTTGCCAGAGCCACGCTAGAAAACCTGCTTCAAATGCTCTAGCTGTACCTTCCCTCGGTCAACCAAAACCGAGACGGCGTCAATGCGCACATCTATGCCAGTGAGTTGCCTTAGCCGGCACCATTCACTGACCAGTTTTCGTAACCTGGCTAATTTCGCATCGGTGATCGCCTCGAGAGGATGGCCAAACCCGTTTCCATTTCTAGTCTTCACTTCTACGAAGACATACCGAGCCTTATCGCGAACAATCAGGTCGATTTCCCCGAGATTGCAACGCCAGTTTCTCTCGAGAATTTCATAGCCGAGCGATTTCAAATAATTCCCGGCAAGGCGTTCACCATAAAGGCCAAGAATGTGCCGACGATTGGGCGGATTTGTCATGGCACAAGACTGCGCCAAAATTGTGGTGAAAAACGAGGCTATTTAAACCTGTGGAAAACTACTCGCCAACTGCCAGTTCCTTTGGCAGTTCAAAAGCCTTGCCAGAAAGTTCCTCAACGTTTACGTCCTTAAATGTGAGCACTCTAACCGAGGACACAAACCGGTCGGTTCGATAAATGTCCCACACCCAGACGTCCTTCATTTCTAACTCAAAATAGAAATCGTTTCCGGCGTCTACTCGTTGCAGTGAAACTTCATTGGCGAGATAGAAACGCCGTTCGGTTTCGATGACGTATTTGAAGGTGTCAACCAAATCTCGGTATTCGCGATAAAGCGATAACTCGGCGTTTCGCTCGTAATCCTCGAAGTCGTTCTCTTCCATGTCCCGATTCTATTCCTTGGTTAATTACTACTATTCACTGCTCAAAATTTTTGTCAGCCATGACACGCGATGAATTCCGCTAGGACCGAATTCCCTCAGCGCCTCGATGTGACTGGCAGAGGCGTAACCCTTGTGGCCGTCAAGTTGGTAATTGGGGTATCTTGCCGACATTTCCACCATCAGACGATCGCGTGTGACCTTGGCAAGACAAGCAGCGGCAGCAACCGAAACGCAGTCTCGGTCTGCTTTTGCCCTAACCGTGACGGGAATTCTAGATACAACGTTTTCTAGCCAGTTGTGCGTGCCATCTAGCAAGATGTGAACCTGCTTGTCGGCAATTGCCTGCTGAATAATTTCGTTCTCGGCTAGCTTCTGCAAAGCCCGCACGGCAGACTGAGCCAAGGACGCAACGATTCCATGCGAGTCGATTTCAGAAGCTTCGACCATGCCCACGGCATAGCCGGGCTGCCAGGTTACCAACTCTTCAAAGACCGCTTCCCTGGCTTTTTCAGTCATGAGTTTGGAATCTTGGAGTTTCGTAGGAATCTTGCCGACGTCTAAGGTTTTCAAATCTAGGACGAAAGCGCCAACTGCAACCGGCCCTGCAACTGCACCGCGCCCCACCTCGTCGATGCCGAATATGTATCGGTAGTTGCCGAGGCTGCGCTCAACCTCAGTTGTTGGGTACGGCTTTGAAGACATTTGGATAATTGTCTAACCACTTCCAGTGGGTTTGTGGCCAACTGACCACAAACGCTCGTCCAACGATGAATTTCTTATTCACGAAACCCTTACTTGGAAGTTCCTCGTGGAAACGAGAATCTTCGCTATTGCCACGGTTATCTCCCATTACCCAGTAAGAGTTTGCAGGAACCCTAACGTCGAAGTTTTTATCGCTCGGGTTCGAACCAGGTGAAACATATGGTTCGGTAATTTGAACTCCATTTATGACCAGTTTGCCACTTGGTGAGCAGCAGACCACATGGTCGCCAGGCTTTCCAATTACGCGCTTGACTAAGTGCTGTGAAGAGTCTGGTGCGATAAGCCCAAACGCCGATAGGAAGAAATCTACCCCCTGTTCGAAGGCTGGCTTGTTTGATAACTCCGGTGTTGAATTTAGCCAACCACCCGGGTCTTTGAAAACTACAACGTCCCCACGCTCCGGGCTGACCACATTAGGGACCAGTTCATTGACGAAAATTCGATCGTTGATTTGGAGAGTTTCCAACATTGAGCCAGATGGAATGAAAAATGACCGCAAGAGGAAAGTCTTTATTAGCAGGCTCAGAATAAGCGCTGCCCCGACCACGGTTACAAAGTCAAAAAGTAGCGATACGAAGGCATTCTTTTGGGCGTTACGCAAAAAACGCCCCAGAGCCGTCTTCGGCTCGGGACGTTCTTTACGCATAAAAGTTTTTACTTCTTGCCAGGTACGTTGACGCGCTTTTCGCGAATCTTCGCCTTCTTGCCGCGTAGATCGCGCATGTAGTAAAGCTTGGCACGACGAACGTCTCCGCGCTGAATTACTTCGATCGACTCGATGATTGGCGAGTGAAGTGGGAAGGTACGCTCAACACCGAAACCGCCGGCGTCTTTACGAACGGTGAAGGTCTCGCGAACTCCGTGACCCGAGCGACGAATTGCGTAGCCTTGGAAAGCCTGAACACGGCTACGGCTACCTTCGATGATGTTTACGTTTACCTTGATGGTGTCTCCCACGCGGAATTCCGGAATGTCGGTACGGAGGTTTGGTGCATCAACGCTGTCGAGAATGTGCATTTTGTATCGCTCTCTGTTTTCGCACGCAGGTCAAAAACGAATGGGTTTAGTATTTCGCTCATTCGCTCCCCTGCGGCAGAGACTACAAGGAATGAGCAACCTGTCTATTCTGCCACATGGTCATGGCTTATTGCTAGTCGCTGAGTAAATCTGGGCGTACTGCTTTGGTGCGCTCGACCTGCTGTTCATGGCGCCAGGCGGCAATAGCAGCGTGGTTTCCACTGGTTAGAACCTCAGGAACATCAAATCCCCGCCAGGATGCAGGCTTTGTAAAGCTTGGGTACTCCAAAAGGCCCGACTCGTTGTGCGATTCCTCGGTAAGAGAATCGGCATTGCCAATCACGCCTGGAATGAGTCTGGCGATGGACTCAATCATGGCAATCGCAGCTACTTCACCACCATTGAGGATGTAGTCGCCAATGCTCACTAGGCGAACTTTGGCTTTCGTTTTCGCATAATCAATAACGCGCTGGTCAATGCCTTCGTATCGGCCGCAAGCAAAAACAATGTGTTTGGCATCAGCTAGTTCATGGGCAGTCGCCTGCTTGAAAACCTCACCTGCAGGGTTGGTGAAAATTACGATGGTTTCGCCATCTGGATCGAGTAGTTCATCGAAAGCCAATCCCCATGGTTCTGGTTTCATCAACATGCCGGCGCCACCGCCGTACGGCGAATCGTCCACGGTTTTGTGCTTGTCGAAAGTCCAGTCGCGTAGATTGTGACCAGTGAACTGGATTAGGTTCTTGTCGCGGGCCTTACCAAGCAGCGAAAGGTTTAGCGCATCGAAGTACTCCGGGAAGATGGTCACCGCATCGATGCGCATTAGTCTTCTTCGATCTCTTCGAATAGGCCAAGCGGTGGAGTGACAATCACTTTCCCGGCAACGACGTCAACTTCAGGGACTATGGCCTTAACGAATGGAACCAACACCTCTGAATCGCCAACCTTGACAACCAAAAGGTCTTGAGCTGGGAAGTGTTCGACACGAACTACTTCACCGAGTTCTTGATCGGCACGGAAAACCTTCAGGCCTACCAACTGGTGGTCGTACCAGGCATCGGCTTCTTTAGGAAGTTCTTCCACATTGGCGTGAACTAACAGAATGGCTCGAATAAGAGTTTCGGCAATGTTTCGATCAGTAACTCCCTCGAGAAAAATTACCGGCGATTGGTTGTACCAGCGAAGCTCGGTCACGGTTACTGTTTTTCCAAACCATGGGGAATCTTGTGGAACCTGAAGCTCTAGAACTGCACCTGGTACAAACCGCTCATTGGGGCTGTCGGTATATAGTTCGAGCTTTATTGCTCCCTTTAGGCCATGCGCTTTGAGAAGGCGGCCAACCCGGAGCTGAGTTTGATTAGAAATCTGTGTCCACCACGTCAACACGGACTTTTTTGCCGTCAGCTAGAGCCTTTACGACGGTTCTTAGCGACTTAGCAGTGCGACCGCCGCGCCCGATCACTCGGCCAAGGTCCTCCGGGTGCACGTTGATCTCCAGCAGCTCTTCGCCACGGTTGGTCTTGCGTGCAGTAACGGTGGCGTCTTCCGGGTGGTCGACGATTCCCTTGACTAGGTGTTCGAGCGCAGCAGCTAACACTTTTGCTTACGCTTCTTCTGCTGGAGCTTCGGCTGCAGGTGCTTCTTCAGCAACTACTTCCTCGGCTGGTGCTTCTGCTACGGCTTCTTCGGCAGCTACTTCTTCAGCAACTGCAGCTTCTGCTGCGACTTCAACAACCTCTGCAGCTGCTTCTGCAACTGGAGCTTCTTCAGCCTTGGCCTTCTTCTCTTCCTTTGGAAGTAGAACTGGCTTCTTCTTTGTGTCGATTACGAACTCAGCCTTGGCTTCCTTGACGAGAACCTTGTTCTCAGCCTTTTCGCCCTTGCTTGCCTGGAAGTCACCGGTGAGCTTGAGTAGCGCTGCTACCTGCTCGGTTGGCTGTGCACCAACGCTTAGCCAGTACTGAGCACGCTCAGAGTTGACCTCGATGATCGAAGGGTGCTCGGTTGGTACGTAACGGCCAATTTCCTCGATTGCACGGCCATCGCGCTTGGTGCGCGAGTCGGCAACGACGATACGGTAGTGAGGCGAACGGGTCTTACCCAAACGCTTTAGGCGGATTTTTACAGCCACAATGCTCCTGATATTTGTATTGGGGCGAACGTTTCACCGTGAGCGTGGGGTGCACACTCGGTGAAGAAGCTCTATGGGTAGCCAATAAGTTTGGTTAGAGGGTCAAACTCTTGGCAACCTCTCTATTTTAGGGGTAAAGCTAAAGTTTTCAAAGCCTTAGAGTCCAAATGCTGAACCGGATCCGCCTTGGGTAGGTGTGACACCGAGATTTTCGGCAGCACGTTTTGCGGGATTTCCAGACTTGGAACCCTTTTTCTTTTTGTCGTTCTTCTTGGATTTACTGCCCGCAACATAACCGCCACCAATGTTTGGCATGCCAGGCATTTGCCCACCAAGTTGCGGCATTCCACCCTTGGCTACGGTCTTCATCATCTTGGCAGCCTGCTCGAAGCGGTTGACCAGTGAGTTCACTTCGGTAACGGTGGTTCCGGATCCCTTGGCAATTCGAAGCCTTCTTGATCCGTTCAAAACCTTTGGCTGATGACGTTCGCCAGGAGTCATCGAGCGAATGATGGCTTCGGTGCGATCGACTTCCTTTTCATCAAAGTTTTCCAACTGGTTCTTCATTTGACCCGCACCAGGCAATTTCGCCAGCAGGTCTTTCATCGAGCCCATTTTCTTTAGTTGCTGCATTTGCTCAAGGAAATCTTCGAGCGTGAATTCGTTCTTGGCGATTTTCTCGGCCATCTTGGCGGCTTCGACTTCATCGAACTGCTTTTGAGCCTGCTCGATCAGAGTGAGGATGTCACCCATATCTAGGATGCGACGTGCCATGCGGTCTGGGTAGAACGGCTCGAAGGCATCCAAACCTTCACCTGTCGAAGCAAAGATGATTGGCTTACCGGTAACGGACGATACCGAAAGAGCTGCACCACCGCGAGCATCGCCGTCGAGTTTGGTGAGCACGACACCGGTAATGCCAACGCCGTCCTCGAATGCCTTGGCAACGTTTACGGCGTCTTGACCGATCATCGAATCGATTACAAAAAGAACTTCATCTGGATCTACTGCCTTGCGAATGTCTCGGGCTTGCGACATCAGCTCTTCATCGATTCCGAGTCGGCCGGCGGTGTCAACGATTACAACCGAAAATTGCTTCTTTTGGGCAAACTTAATTGCTTCCTTGGAAACCTTTACCGGGTCACCTTTACCGTTTCCCGGTTCAGGTGCGAAAACCTCAACTCCGGCGCGCTCACCGACAACCTGTAGTTGGTTTACGGCATTTGGGCGCTGTAGGTCGGCAGCAACAAGAACCGGGGTTTGCCCCTGGTCCTTCAGCCACTTAGCTAGTTTTCCAGCGAGGGTGGTTTTACCTGAACCCTGCAAACCGGCGAGCATGATGACTGTAGGTCCGGTCTTTGCAAAGGTTAGCTTTCGCTGCTGGCCACCGAGAATCGCAACAAGCTCATCGTTCACGATTTGAACAACCTGCTGAGCCGGGTTCAAAGCCTTATTGACCTCGTCTCCGAGAGCGCGGTCGCGAACTGCGTTGATGAAGTTTTTCACCACGTCTAGAGCAACGTCGGCTTCTAGGAGCGCCCTACGGATTTCACGAAGCGTGGCATCGATGTCGGCTGCACTCAGTTTGCCCTTCGTGCGAAGGTTCTTGAATGTTTCGACCAACCGGTCGGAGAGATTGCCGAACAAGGCCACTCCTAACTAACTAAACCGCGAGCAAACTCGCTAGCTTCAAAAAACGCAAAATCGGCAATACCTTCGCCGACACCTACAAGTTTCACAGGGATACCCAATTCGCGTTGGATTGCGTAGACAATTCCACCCTTAGCGGTTCCATCGAGTTTGGTTAGAGCCACCCCGGTAACCTTGGCCACCTCGGCAAATGCCTTGGCCTGAACCATACCGTTTTGGCCAGTTGTGGCGTCAATCACCAATAACACTTCGGCAATTACACAGTTCTTTTCCACGACGCGACGAATCTTGTCGAGTTCATTCATGAGATCGACCTTGTTTTGTAATCTGCCCGCGGTATCGATGATCAAAACGTCAGCGTTTTGAGCAATTGCAACTTCGGTTCCTTCGAAAGCCACCGACGCTGGGTCTTGCCCTTCAGACTTCGGGCGAACCAGGGTTGCGCCGGAACGCTCTGCCCAGGTAGCAATTTGCTCGACGGCAGCAGCGCGGAAAGTATCGGCGGCGGCGATTACAACCTTCGAACCGGCTTCACTCAAGTACTTTGCCAGTTTGCCGATGGTGGTGGTCTTTCCAACACCGTTTACCCCGACAACCAGGACAACGTATGGCAACTGACCCGATGAAAGGTTTAGTTCTTGATCGTCACGCGTTAGGTTTTCGGTGATTAGATCGGTTAGGACGGCTTTTAGTTCGGCCTCTGTGGAGGCTCCAGATTTCTTGGCACGAGCCTTTACTTCAACAACAATTTGCTCGGATGCATCGACACCGAAGTCGGCTTGAATTAGCACGTCTTCAAGCTCGTCCAAGTTTTCCGGATCAAACTTTACGCGAGTGAAAAGGCTTTTGATTCCCTTGGCAAATGTGCGTTTTGGAAGTGAAACTTCAACTTTTTCGGGCTCAACTATCGGCTGTGGCTCTGGCTCCGACTCGATATCCGCGAGCGATACGGACGTTTCCACGACTATGCCAGGCTCTGGCTCCGAATTTAGTTCGGCAACAACTTCAACCGCTGTCGCAGGTGTTTCTTTGTCCTTCTTTTTCCAGAACAAAAAGCCCATGTTAGGCCTGCTCCCCTAGACGCTGACCGACCACGGCAGAGACTCCGTCCTGTCGCATCGAAACACCGTAAAGTGCGTCGGCAATTTCCATGGTTCGCTTTTGGTGGGTCACAATGATCAGCTGAGAACTCTCGCGCAGGTCTTGGAAAATCTGCAACAGGCGGCCAAGGTTGGCATCGTCTAGCGCGGCTTCAACTTCGTCCATGACGTAGAACGGCGACGGGCGCGCCTTGAAGATGGCAATCAGTAGCGCCACTGCCGCCAGCGAACGCTCACCACCCGAAAGCAACGAAAGGCGTTCAATGCGCTTGCCAACCGGCTTCACCGTAACTTCGATACCGGTTGTGAGCATGTTCTCCGGATCGGTTAAGAAGATCGAACCGGTACCGCCTGGGAAAAGCACCGGGAATACCTTTTCAAAGGCTGCCTTGGTGTCAGCAAAGGCTTCGGCGAAGATGGTCTGCATCTTGAGATCTAGCTCTTCAATGATTTGGAGCAGGTCTTTTCGAGTCTGAGTGAGGTCGTTCAGCTGCTCGGTAAGGAACTTGTGACGCTGCTCGAGTGCGGCGAACTCTTCAAGAGCCAGCGGGTTCACTCGACCAAGACGTTCCATTAGTCGCTCAGCGTCCTTGAGACGCTTTTGCTGCTCTTCACGGTTGTACGGCTTTAGTCCGCCATCAACGTTGTCGTCTGGCACCAATTGCTCAGGTCCGTATTCGGCTACGAGAACTGCTTGCTCGAGACCGAGTTCGTCGTAGGCGCGGCTAACCAGGTTCGCGAGATTGAGTTTCTTCTCGTGATTTATGAGTTCAATGTCATGAACGCTCTGGGTGAGAGTTGACAGACGCATTTGAATTTCAGCTGTTTCGCCACGAAGCTTCACAAGCTCTTGGTGCTGGCCGCTGCGAGCGTTTTCGAGTTCGCCAAGCTTCACCTTGACCGAGGTGGTGGCCGCCGAAATGTGATCAAGGATGTTTGGAAGAACATCTAGGACGAGCTGAGCTGAACGCAACTGCTTGGCTTGGGCCTCAGCCGCAATTCGTGAACGCTCCAAAGCCTCCTTGGCTTCTGCAACCTGGGACCGCAAGGTTTCGGCTCGCTGCTTTTCAACGCGCAAACGCTCGACGGCTGCACCTAGGTCTACTCGAACTTCAAGTTCACTCTGACGTTCTTGCTCGAGGTTATCGACAAGAGTTGGGCGCTCGGAAGCATCAACCGAAGGGCGTTCCTGCGAAGCAAAGTCATCGTGAACCTTGATTGCATTGGCAAGTGCGTTTTCCGCTTCGGCGATTTTTTCAGTCGCCTGGGCGGCAACACTAGCCAGACGCTCAACTTCGTTGGTGGCAGCCTCAACAGCAACTCGAAGTCGTCCTAGTTTTTCAGCGTTTGACGCAAGTTGTGAGTCGTGTTGACTCAACGCTGCGTGAGCCTCTTTGGCTGATGCCTTGGCGGCTTCCTCGGTGGCACGAGCCTGAACTAGTTCACCCTTGGTGTTTTCGATTTGATCGTTTACCTTCGAAAGGCGCTTTTCGGCAGCATCGCGCTCGGCAACAAGTTCCACTTTCGAAGGCTTCTTGTTTGAACCACCGCGAATGACGTTTTCGGTTAGAACGTCGCCATCGAGCGTGATCAGAGTTTTAGTTAGCGAGTTTTTGTCGCTTCGGTAGAGCTCTCGAGCGGCATCGAGGTCATCAACAATGACCACACCCTGTAGCAGGTTCAGGATTCCTGCTGCGGCCGAAACTACTTCGGCAGCGTTTCGAGCTCCTCCAACTTTTATTTCACCGGTCGACTGTGTTTTGGAATCAACGTCAGCGACAACTAGCTCGACTCGGCCGCCATCTTGAGTCTTCAGGTGGGCAATTGCTTCGAGCCCAGCTTCACGGTTATCAGCAACCAGAGCGTCTGCCAATGGACCAAGCGCTGCAGCGATTGCAGCTTCGAAGCCAGGAGCAATCTGCATGTGCGAAGCAACCAGCCCGCGAATTCCGCGAAGCCCTGCATTCGACAGAACCGATGCGCCGTCTTTTTGGTCGAGTGTAAGGTTTAGCGCCGATCGCTTGGCCGATAGTGAATCTCGTTCACGTTCGGCTTCATGCAAACTCTCGCGCAGAGTTTCAATTTTGGTACCGGCCTCGGAGACTGCCTTTTGCGCCGCCTCATATCGTTGCTCAAGTGCATTGTCGCCTTGGTTACCATCGGTTTGTAGTTGACCTTCAAGCGAAGCGTATTCGTCTTTGGTGGTGGTCAAACGCTCTTTGGCTTCAGCCAGAGCCGATTCGTGACGCACCACTTCCTCGCGAAGCGAAGCGAGACGCGATTCAGCTACAGCAGCTTCATTTGCGAGTCGAGACTTTTCCAAATCGAAGGCAGAGATGAGCGAATTTTGCTCGGCAAGTTGATTGTCGAAAACTTCTAGTGCGTCGCGAGCCGAGTTGCGTTTAGTCTCAGCATCCGAAAGTTTTGCCTTGAGTTCTTCAACGGCCTGGGCCAGCTGGGTAGCAGACTGGTCGGCATGATCTGCCTCGGCATCGATTTGCGCTGGGTCAATAACCGCACCGTTTACCTCGGCCTGCTGGGTAAGCATTGCAACGCGTTGATTGGCCATTGACAGCAATGACCGGAATCGCTCCGAAGCCGAGTCGAATTCGTATCCGAGGGCTCGAGTTTGATCTAGTTCGGTTGAAACCTGAGCAGCTTCGAGCACCCCAAGTCTGGCTGTGTTCTCCCCCAAAACCTCTTGAAGAATGTTGCGTTCGGCGCGGCGATCAGATTCGTTTTTGGCGGTTTCTTCCAATGTCGTGTGAAGCACCTGAATGTCTTCGGCCATAATTCGAGACTTGGCATCTCGAACCACTTGAGCAATTCCCTGAGCTTCCCTGGCAACCTCGGCTTGCTGGCCAAGTGGCTTTAGTTGACGACGCACCTCACCCGCTAAATCGTTAAGGCGAGTCAAATTGGCCTGCATGGCATCGAGCTTTCGCACTGTCTTTTCTTTTCGACGTCGGTGCTTCAAAATTCCGGCAGCTTCTTCGATGAACCCACGACGTTCCTCAGGCGTAGCCTTTAGAACTCCATCGAGTTGCCCCTGACCCACGATGACGTGCATCTCACGGCCGAGACCGGAGTCGGAAAGAAGTTCTTGAACATCGAGCAATCGACAGGCGTCGCCGTTGATTGCATATTCACTTCCGCCGTTACGAAAGAGAGTGCGACTAATGGTGACCTCGGCGTACTCAATTGGCAGTGCGCCGTCTGAGTTGTCGATGGTCAGTTGAACTTCGGCTCGACCAAGTGGTCCCTTAGTTGAAGTGCCGGCAAAGATAACATCTTCCATTTTGCCGCCGCGAAGTGTCTTTGCGCCCTGCTCACCCATTACCCAAGCTAGTGCGTCAACGACGTTAGATTTTCCGGAACCGTTAGGGCCGACCACTGCGGTAACACCTGGTTCGAAATTGAAAGTTGTTGGTTGGGCAAAGGACTTAAAACCTTTGAGGGTGAGGCTTTTCAGATACAAGCGCTACTCACTCTCCTAGTGTTATTTTGGGTCGCCCAGATTACTTCTAAACTCCAAAAATACCCTATGAAACAGAGCGTTTTTGACACTTTGGGCAGAAGTGCGAACCGCGATTCATCCAGTTTTCGCGAACGATTGCAGAGCCGCAACGCGCACAAGGACGACCGGTCATTCCGTATGCATTGAGCGACACCTCGAAATACCCAGATTGGCCATTTACGTTCTTGTACTGCTCGTCAAAGCTTGTTCCACCAACCTTGACGGCTGCCGCAAGAATTTCTCGAACGTGAGCCATAAGTTCTTTGGCTTTTGGCACGCTGATGGTGTTGGCCGGCTGGTCGTAGTGCAACTTCGCTCTCCAGAGAGTTTCATCGGCGTAAATATTTCCAACGCCACTGAGCACACCCTGGTCTAACAAAACTTTCTTGATTCCAGTTTTTCGACTTCGAAGCTTTTGAATTGTCGCTGATTCATCGAAATTTGGATCCAACGGATCGCGAGCAATGTGGGTCACGCTGGTGGGCAGGTGCTCGTCGTGGTCAATCAAAACCAAGTCATCGATGGCAAGTGAACCAAAGATTCTTTGGTCGACAAACCGTAATTCCAATTTCTTGCCAGACGGCGTCTCGGTATGAAGCACCACTCTGGTTAATTTGTCTGGTTCACTTCCAGCTTCGCGCACCAACATTTGGCCGCTCATTCCAAGATGCCCAACCATCGCAAGTCCGCCTTTATCCAGGGGAATCCAGAGGAATTTCCCGCGACGGGAAAAGTGCTTTAGCGTAGCGCCAGTCATTACGTTGACAAAATCTTGGACGCCAGGCTGATGACGCTTCAAGCTTCGAATATCTAGGACTTCGACTGAAGTGACTTTTGCTCCGGTCAGATATTCGGCAAGCCCGGCACGGACGGTTTCAACCTCTGGTAACTCGGGCATTGCTAGGAGAGTTTTGCCAGTGCGGCAAGAGCTGCTTCGGTTTCGGCATCACGCTTACTTCTGGCAGATCCCATGAACACTCGGCCTTTCAAGACAACGCTTGCAGTAAAGGTGCGATTGTGATCAGGGCCGTCGTGGGTGATGTTGTATTCCGGTGCCGAAAGCCCAAGTTTTGAAGCAAGTTCCTGCAACTTGGTCTTTGGCTCGGAGGCGTCAAGAAGCGCCTGAGGATCAACTAAAAGCGGGAACACCTGTGCGCTCACAAACTGAGATGCACCATCAATGCCTGCAGAAACATAGATTGCACCGAGAACTGCCTCGAAGGCATCAGCCAAAAGATTTGCCTTGGTGCGACCACCGGTGCGCTCTTCGCCTACTCCGAGTTTGAGGTGCTCGCCAAGACCAAGCTGCTCTGCAAGCGGCGCCAATGCCTTGGCAGAAACAACTGCATTTTTGATGCGACTTAGTTCGCCCTCTGCCAGGTCGGTGAACTTTTCGGTGATATGCGCGGATACGACAAAACCCAGTACTGAATCCCCGAGAAATTCGAGGCGTTCGTTACTGGGTTGGTTGCCGTTCTCGTAAGCGTACGAGGTGTGGGTGAGTGCAAGTTCGAGTAGTGCTGGTTCGATGTGAACACCGAGCCTAGCCTCGAGCTCGCTAAGACTCATGTCTTTAGGCGTCTGCGACCTTGCGGCCCTTGTACTCCATGAATAGAGCGTTGCCAGCAGAGTCTTCTACAACCTTTGCGCGGTGAGGCAGGCTGTAGACGGTCTTGCCGTTAACAACGGTCTTCACTAGGGTCTGCTCTGCAGCTTTCCACTGTGAACGACGTGCGTGGGTACGTGCGCGGGATAGTCGGCGTTTTGGTACTGGCATTTTTTACTCCATTAAGTTCTTTAGGGCATTCCACCTCGGGTCAACCGGGGCTTCGTGCACATGCTGCGGGCTATCTTTTAGTTTCATTCCGCAATCCACGCAAAGACCTTCACAGTCTTCACTACAAATTGGTTGGAACGGAAGCGAAAGAACTACCGCGTCTCGGACAACCTGTTCCAGATCAATTGATTCATCTGAAATGACTAGGTCGTCTTCGTCTGTTAAAGAATAGGCGAAAAGCTCCTGAAATTCCACATCAACATCTAGTTTGAGTGGATCTAGGCAACGAGAACACTCGGATTCGGCCTCTCCTTGAACGTTTGCCGTGACTAAAATTCCTTCGTGGACGGATTCGAGGCGTCCGTCGATGATGATTTGCGAACCAGCTTTGATTCCCGCGATGGAGTTGTCGAGCGCTTCTGGAGCTGGAAACTCGATGTCGATTCTGCGAAGCGTGCCGGCCTTGTGCATTAGGTCGTGGACTGGGATTAGGTATGGGTTACTCACTTTAGGCCTTTGCCTTGAAGCCGCGAATCACCGCGGCAGGAACGTACTTGGTGATTTCTCCACCAAGCGATGCAACCTGTTTGACCAGGCTGGAAGAAATGTGGGTGTTGGCAGGATCAGATGGCAAAAAGATTGTTTCGATTCCGGTTAGGTCGCGGTTTACTTTTGCCATTGGCAATTCGTATTCGATGTCGACGCCGGTGCGGAAACCCTTGATGAGCACATTTGCACCAAGTTTGGCGGCGTAAGAAGTGAGAAGTCCTGACTCCAGCGAGTCGACCGTGACAGGGCCTATTAGTCCGCGTTCGATTAGTGCGTCGGTAACCATTTGAACACGCTCAGGCAAAGTGAAAAATGGCTGCTTGCTTGGATTGTGAACCACAACGACCTGCAAACGCGGGGCGACATCTAGGGCGCGCTCGATGATGTCGAGGTGTCCGAGAGTGATTGGGTCGAATGAGCCGGGATAAACGGCAAGCTTGCTCATGCCTCTAGGTTACTTGAGTTGCCTAAGCCTTGGCTATGTTGGCTTTTGCCTGTTCATCGAGACGTTCAAGGGTTTCCGCCAAAGTTGGGTGCTTCTCGAGCGTAGGGTCCGCGCTCAACACCTCGCTGGCAGCAATTCTCATGCGACCAATCAGATCAGCATCCTGAATTACACGAAGCAGTTTCAGGCTCGAGCGAGTTCCAGACTGGTTCGCTCCAAGCACATCTCCTTCACCTCGAAGTTCTAGGTCTATTTCACTTAGGCGGAAGCCATCGAGTGTCGCGGCAACGGCTCGAACGCGCTCTAACGCAAGCGAACCTTCCTCGGCAGTTGTAAGGAGCAAACATAGACCAGCGTGCCCGCCACGACCGACTCGTCCGCGCAATTGGTGCAGTTGCGAGACACCGAATCGATCGGCATCTAAAACAACCATGACGGTGGCATTCGGAACATCGACGCCAACCTCGATGACGGTGGTTGAAACCAACACATCAATTTCACGAGCAGCAAATTTTGCCATGACTGAAGCCTTGTCTTCACTAGACATTCGACCGTGAAGAAGACCAATCTTTACACTTGCAAATACTGGCATCTCCGATAGATTCTTGGCGATCGTTTTGGCGGCTGCCATCGGAATTCCCGGTTCGGATTCAACGTCGTCACCCTCTTCGGTTTCCGATTCATCAATTCGCGGGCAGACCACAAATGCTTGCCGGCCGGCCGCCACCTCTTCGGCAATTCGAGCCCAAGTTCTGGAAACTAACGCAGCCTGTTCGAAACGAACCACGTGGCTCTGAATTTCCTTACGCCCTGCCGGTAGTTGATCGAGGGTCGAAATATCGAGATCTCCAAAAACCGTCACTGCAACTGTGCGAGGAATGGGAGTGGCAGTCATGGTTAGAACGTGCGGCGGGAGTTTTCCCTTCAGTCGCAGAGTTTCGCGCTGGTCAACTCCAAAGCGATGTTGCTCGTCAACGACTACCAAGCCCAGATCATAAAACTCAACCTTGTCGCCAAGTAACGCGTGGGTGCCGACCACGATTCGGGCCTTGCCAGAAACAATCTGAAGCAGCGATCGTTTGCGATCGGCGGTATTCATCTGCCCAGTCAACAGGGTTAAGCCCAAATCCTTTGCGAGGTCCTCCCCCAAGGTTTTTGCTATCGATTCAAAATGCTGAGATGCCAAAACCTCGGTTGGGGCCAACATCGCCGACTGACCTTGGCTGTCTGCAACCGCCAGCATCGCCCGGAGTGCAACCAACGTCTTTCCCG
The DNA here is from genome assembly GCA_947447395.1 of Microbacteriaceae bacterium. Lineage (GTDB taxonomy): Bacteria > Actinomycetota > Actinomycetes > Actinomycetales > Microbacteriaceae > Rhodoluna. The sequence goes on from CANFJH010000005.1 coordinate 41,286, forward strand.
AACCAACCTCTCCTTGGAGAAGCCTGTTCATGGGGTGGGGCCTTCCAAGATCTTCGGCAATTTCGTTGCCAACCTTGATCTGGCCGTCGGTCAAAGTGAATGGCAAAGTTTGGTCGAAACGGCTCTGCACCCCGCCCGCCATCGAAATTCTGGGTGTCGAGTTTTGATGCGCATTCTCAGCTCGCCTCTTTAGCAAAGAAGATTGCAAAACGAATGCTTCGTGAACTCGAAGAGTTTCGCGAGCAGCTTGCCACTGGTCTTTCACCTTCGGTTGGTGAATCTGATGCATTGCTTGGCTAAGAGTCAGAATCGATTCATCTCGGACGACCTGCGCTGGAAGCTCATCTTCCAATTCACCCAAAGTGTCCAAGACCACACCGATTGCACGGCCGATTGCCCAAGTGGTTGCAGACGAGGCAGCCGGGTAAATCGGAATTGGAAGATCTGCCCAGGCTTTAGCGACTTCATCGGTAAGTTCTTCTGGGAATAACTCGTAGTCCGGGTGCGCCAATTGAATGTTGTTGTTAAACAGCGACGTCTTTCCGGCAAATAAGCCACGCATGCCTGGTTTCAAATCTTTTTGCCGCCAACCCTGGTTGAAAAAGCTGAGGCTCATTTTGGCTTGTCCGTCGGTAATTCGAACCTCAAGAATTGAGCCCTTGCGACCGGCCATAAATCGCTCGCGAACGTCCAAGATTTCGGCGACCACTGTCACCGCCTCGCCAATCGGAAGCTGTGCGATTGGCGTAAGTTCGCCGCGTGACGAATAGCGACGTGGATAGTGCTGAAGCAAATCAGAAACTGTTTTTAGCCCCAAATGTTTTGCGAAAGACTTCGCCGTGCGGTCGCCAAGAAGGCGATCTAACGTGGTCAAAGGCAAAAGCATGGTTCAATGCTAATCATGACCCGTATCATCGCCGGTGTAGCTGGCTCCCTAAAACTGGCCAGCCCGGCCAAGACCACCCGCCCAACCTCCGACCGAATTCGCGAGAGTATCTTTTCGCGATTGGAAGCGCGAGACCTAATCGAAGGCGCGCGTGTTCTAGATCTTTATGCAGGAACCGGCGCTCTGGCGCTCGAATCTGCTAGCCGGGGCGCTGCTCTCGCTTGGATGGTAGAGCGCGATGGTAAGGCTGCAGCAGTCTGTGTGGCCAACCTTAAGTCTGTTGCCAAGGCACTTTATAAAGAAGAAATTGAATTCGACGGAAAAGTCATAAATAAGTCAGTGACCGCATTTTTAGCATCGCCTGGCCTAGATGAATTAAACCTGGTCTTTATCGACCCACCATACGAAATCGGTAATGAAGAAGTTCAGGAAAATCTGGAAGCCCTAAAGCCGTTTTTGAAAGACGCCACAATTGTGGTTGAACGTTCCAGCAGAACTGAATCACCTGTTTGGCCAGTTGGCTACACCCTTGACGACACCAAGTCGTACGGCGATACGGTAACTTACTGGCTCAGCGCCTAAATGTGACGTTCGGCTGGGCCGGTGTAAACCTGCTGCGGACGTCCGATCTTGGTCGCCTGGTCAAGGTTCAGTTCGCGCCAGTGAGCAATCCAGCCCGGCAGGCGTCCTAGTGCAAATAACACGGTGAACATGCGGGTAGGGAAACCCATCGCCTTGTAAATTACGCCGGTGTAGAAATCAACATTCGGGTAAAGTTTGCGTTCCACGAAGTAATCGTCTGAAAGTGCAGCCGCCTCAAGCTCTTTCGCGATGTCAAGTAGCGGGTCATTCACACCCAACTCGGCAAGAACGCGGTCTGCGGTTGCCTTAACAATCTTGGCCCGAGGGTCGAAGCTCTTGTAGACGCGGTGACCAAAGCCCATCAGACGAATGCCGTCTTCTTTGTTCTTCACTCGCTCAACGTAACGCTGAACCGAATCTCCAGAATCGCGAATGCTGTTCAACATTTCTAGGACGGCTTCGTTGGCACCACCGTGAAGCGGACCAAACAGTGCGTTCACACCGGCCGAAATCGATGCAAAAAGGTTTGCCTGGCTCGAACCAACCAAACGCACAGTGGCGGTCGAACAGTTCTGTTCGTGGTCGGCGTGAAGAGTTAGCAACGTGTCGAGAGCATTCACAATTACCGGGTTTTGGGTGTATTCCTCGGCCATGGTTCCAAAGGTTAAGCGAAGGAAGTTTTCAACCATCGACAAGGAGTTGTCTGGGTAAAGCAGCGCCTGACCCTGTGAGTTCTTGTGTGCGTAGGCAGCCAAGACCGGCATTTTTGCTAGTAGGCGAATGGTCGAAAGTTCGACCTGCTCTTGATCGTGAACGTTTAGCGAATCTTGGTAGAAAGTCGACAGCGCTGAAACACCGGCAGCCAAAACTGGCATTGGGTGTGCATTGGTCGGCATGGCGTGGAACAGGTTTTTTAGGTCTTCGTGAATGAGAGTGTGGCGGCGAATTCGCTCGTCGAAGTCTGAGAATTCAGAAGCCGTTGGTAGGTTTCCGTAAATCAAAAGGTAGGCAACCTCGAGGAAGCTCTTGCCCGAAGCCAACTGCTCGATTGGGTAGCCGCGGTAACGAAGAATGCCCTGGTCGCCGTCGATGTAAGTGATCGAGGAGCGGGTAGCTGCTGTGTTCACGAAACCGGTGTCAAAAGAATTTAGACCGGTCGATGCGTTTAGCTTCGAGAAGTCGATGGCATTTGCACCATCAACGGCTGAAACGATCGGGAACTCGGCGGAGCCTCCCGGATAGTTGAGCGTGACTTTTTCGTCGGACAACTTTTCTCCCTGATTTTTCTACTTCGTAAAGTCTATGGCTTCGCGCAACCGGCGAGCACCCTCGGCAATATCGACATCGGTAGCGGTGATCGAGAATCGAACATACTGACTCTTGCCCAAAACATAAAAGTCTCCAGGAACAACAACAATTCCGAGTTCTGCCATTCGATCAACAGTTTTCCAGCAGTCTTCGCCCAGAGTCGCCCAAAGATAAAGACCCGCTTCGCTTTCGGCCACCTGAAAGCCGTAGTCCTGAACGGCTGTAAGAAGTACTTCACGGCGAGCGCGGTAGATTGCCTTCTGCGCGGTCACATGCGAGTGATCGTTCAAAGCAGCGATCATGGCCTTTTGTGCCGGAGCTGGGGTGTTCAAACCGGAATGCATGCGTAGATTTACGAGACCCTTGATGAGGTCGCTAGAACCCGCGGCAAAGGCCGCACGGTAACCGGCCATGTTGCTTTGCTTGGAAAGCGAGTAAACCGCAAGCACACCATCGGCTGAAGACCCGCAAACCTCTGGGTCGAGAATGCAAGGAGTCGTTTGACCTTCCCATTTACCCCAACCGAGTTCTGCATAGCATTCGTCAGAGGCAATGAGTGCGCCCAATTCGCGACCGCGATCTACGGCGGCCTTTAGCTCTTGTTTCGAAAGCACTCGACCATCCGGGTTGCCAGGCGAGTTCAGCCAAACCAACTTGGTGTTTGCTGGCCATTTCTGCGGGTCGTCCTCGGAAATAATTTCGGCCCCACACAACGCCGCACCAACCACATAAGCGGTGTAAGCCACAGTCGGTTGAACCACAACGTCGCCTGGCCCTAACCCCATAAGAAGTGGCAACCAGCTGATTAGCTCTTTCGAACCCATGGTTGGCATTACCTGAGAAACCTCTAGCCCCGAGACACCTCGGCGGCGTTCAAACCAGGACACGACCGCTTGGCGAAATTCAATGGAACCGGCGGTGGATGGATAGCCGGGTGAGTTAGACGCGGCATCCAAGGCATCTTGAATGATCTGAGGAGTTGAATCGACCGGCGAACCTACCGAAAGGTCGACCTTGCCACCGCTGTGCTGATTAGCCTTCTCAGCGAATGGCTTGAGGCTTTCCCACGGATACTCCGGCAGGCCGTTGAACACGTGCTACTGAACCTGGGGTGGTAGCGCGGTGATTACCGCGTGGTCACCAGGAACCTTGCCCATCTTGGCAGCGCCGCCAGGAGAACCAATGGTTTCAAAAAATTCAACGTTCGCCTTGTAGTACTCAGACCACTGCGAAGGCAGGTCGTCCTCGTAATAGATGGCCTCAACCGGACAAACTGGCTCGCAGGCACCACAGTCGACACACTCGTCTGGGTGAATGTAAAGCATGCGGTCGCCCTCGTAGATACAGTCGACAGGGCATTCCTCGATACAGGCTTTGTCTTTCACGTCTACACATGGCAGAGCGATTACGTAAGTCACTGTTTCTCCTTTTGGGCTTTTCTAAATTTTAACGGTGACCGGAGGCGTTCTTGCGCCAGACACCAGGACGAATTCTTGGGAATAGGATCACAAGACCGCAGGCAATCAGCGAACCATAGACCCACCAGGTGCCAACATCATTTCCTAGGATGGCAACCGAACCGCCACCATGGCGCTGAGACAGCCAAAGCAGAGTGGCCCAGAGCGATAGCGTCATGAGGTACAGCGCCCCGCGAGAGTTGCGCAGAAGTCGAAGTGCAAGAGCTAGCGCGAACGTCATCGACAACGCAATCCAGAGCCCAATTGGCCAGTGCTCAGCGTTTGAGGCGCGAATCGAGTGAATCATGGTTCCAACAA